>JAIRZR010000119.1 GCA_031267155.1 Prevotellaceae bacterium
CTCAACGAACTCTCGAAACAGATCATCGCAGGAAAATTGAATCCGGGCGAAGCTGTCAAGGTCGATTCCTTTGGCGACAGGTTAGTGTTCAAAAATATGCAATTGTAATGATATCAAAATAGTATTTTTCATTATTATATAGAAAGGATTATTTATTACATAAAGATTAATAGGATTGCTGGTGTCAGCCTGTATCCTCCTTGCCGGAGAACGCTATACCGGGTAAGCAGGATTTTGCGTCGCAACCCTCAATCGCTTCGCTTCATTGGGGGTTATGCATATTCAACCCTTCAGGTTTGGAATACAGCATTTACCGTTTGCCGATGAATAATGGAAAATTGTGACAATACAATTTGCGAGAGCTCAGGAGTTCTGATGTTTGGCTGTTTCAACTTGAACAGGACAGTACAAGTCCGATTATGTGTATTTCAGTTATACGCGGTAATAGGCGCAGTGCAAACGTGCAACATTTCAATGGATGAAGTCGAGCCGGGTATTCAGGATAACACTTTAAAATTGATTTGAAAACAATTTTGTACTTTTGCAGCGTTAATTTTTAAAAGATATAATTATGCCGGAAATATCATTTTTTTATGGAATAGTTGTTACAATGTTTTTCAATGAACACAATCCTCCTCATTTTCATGTAAAATATGGAGAATATAAAGCCCTGATTACTATTAAAGACGGTATAATCACGGGAACATTGCCAGGAAGAGGCTGTCTCTGATTTACGAATGGCTTGATTTACACCGTGAAGAATTGATGGAAAATTGGGAACGGATGAAAAAGCATCAGGAATTGCTTAAAATTGAACCTTTAAAATAAATGACAGGATTATGGAATTATTATTATTATGGGTAAAAGACGCCAAATATATTGAAGATTATAAAATAACAGTAACATTCAATAATAATACTGAAAAAACGGTTGATTTATCAGACAGCCTTTACGGGGAAGTGTTTGAACCTGTCCGTGATATAGAGAAATTTAAACAGTTCAGAGTTTCGGACTGGACGATTGAATGGGAAAACGGAGCCGACTTCGCTCCCGAATATCTTTACGAAATCGGAAAATAATCCTGTCCGGCGCAGCGTCTTCGCTACGTCGTGCTGGCAGCAGGGCTGCCCCGGCTCGGCGTAGTCTTTGCTGCCTCATGCTGTATAATCATATTCTTTTAACCGCGATTTTCAGCATTATCCCGTTCATTTCGACCTCTATTGCTTCAGCCGGACTGTCGGCAAGTTCGATATTCAGGGCTAAAGTCTGTCCTGCGATATAGTCTCTGAAATCGGACAGAGCCGGTTCGATTTCCGGATTTTGCTCGATTGTGACGCTTATCTTGTCGGTAACATCGAAATCCATATCTTTCCGGATATTCTGGATTCTGTTCACAAGTTCGCGTGCAATACCTTCGCGGCGAAGTTCTTCCGTGACAGTAACATCCAGGGCAACAGTCAGCGAACCTTCGGATGCGACCAGTTGTCCGGGAATATCTTCCAGCAGAATTTCGACGTCGTCCAAAGACAGTTCCGCTTCTCCCGAAGGCAGCTTAAGCATATATTTTCCGTCGCGTTCCAGGCTGTTTATATCGCTCTGGGAAAGAGTGGCGACAGCTGCGGAAACCTCCTTCATCCGCTTGCCGAATTTAGCGCCGAGCGTTTTGAAAGAGGGCTTGATTTTTTTTACAAGAACGCCGGCGGCGTCCTTTATAAACTCCAGTTCCTTGACATTTACCTCGTTCAATACAAGCTGCCTGACTGCTTCGATATTTTCCTGCAAAGTCCTGTCGAGCGCCGGAACCTGCATTTTTGCCAGCGGCTGCCTGACTTTTATATTAACCCTGCGGCGCAGAGCCAGAACCATCGAGGACAGCTGCTGTGCCAGAGCCATCCTTTCTTCGAGGCTTTTGTCCACCAGACTCCTGTCGCACACCGGGAACAGGCTTAAATGAACCGATTCGCAGGCGCAGTTTCCCGAAGCCGCTACGAGGTCTCTGAACAGGACGTCGGAATAGAACGGCATTATTGGCGCCGACAGTTTCGCAAGCGTTTCCAGACAGCAGTAAAGCGTCTGGTATGCAGCGATTTTATCCTTCAATCCCTTATCGTCGCCCCAAAAGCGCTTGCGGTTCAGGCGCACGTACCAGTTACTGAGATTGTCGTTGACAAAATCCTGGATCAGGCGTCCTGCCCTGGTCGGTTCGTAGTTCCCGTAATTTTTGTCGACCTCGTCGATAAGGGTATTCAGCAGCGACATAATCCAGCGGTCGATTTCGGGACGTTCGGCAACCGGAATTTCGGGAGCGGTATTGTCGAAACCGTCGATGTTTGCATACAGGGCAAAGAACGAATAGGTGTTATACAGCGTGTTGAAGTATTTGCGCTTAACCTCGTTCATCCCCTCGATGTTGAATTTGAGATTGTCCCAGGGCGATGCGTTGGTAATCATGTACCAGCGCAGCACGTCGGAGCCGTATTCG
Organism: Prevotellaceae bacterium; assembly: GCA_031267155.1. Classification (GTDB taxonomy): domain Bacteria; phylum Bacteroidota; class Bacteroidia; order Bacteroidales; family UBA932; genus JAIRLF01. The sequence continues at coordinate 2,483 of JAIRZR010000119.1, forward strand.
TCGATAACCTCGAAGGGATCGACGGCATTGCCCAGGCGTTTCGACATCTTGTTGCCGTTTTTGTCGAGCACAAGCCCGTTGGAAACGACATTCCTGAACGAAACACTGTCGAAAACCATTACCGCAATTGCGTGCAGCGTAAAGAACCATCCCCTCGTCTGGTCGACTCCTTCGGCAATAAAATCGGCAGGGAATACTTTCCCCGAGTCGAGGGCTTCCCGGTTTTCGAACGGATAGTGAACCTGCGCATAGGGCATAGCCCCGCTGTCGAACCACACGTCGATAAGGTCTGTCTCGCGATACATTTTCTGTCCCGAAGGGGATACGAGAACGATATTGTCGACGTATGGACGGTGAAGGTCGATTTTGCCGTAGTTTTCAGCCGAACAGTCGCCCGGAACGAATCCCTCGAACGGATTTTTCTCCATGAATCCGGCTTTTACGGACTTTTCTATCTCGGCGGCAAACTCTTCCATTGAGCCGATGCACTTTTCTTCGCTCCTGTCCTCCGTCCGCCAGACGGGCAGCGGAGTTCCCCAGTAACGGCTGCGGCTGAGATTCCAGTCCTGAAGGTTTTCGAGCCATTTGCCGAACCGCCCCGTTCCGGTACTTTCGGGTTTCCAGTTGATTGTGCCGTTCAGTTCGATCATCCTGTCGCGCGCCGCCGTCGATTTTATAAACCAGCTGTCTAACGGATAGTAGAGGATCGGCTTGTCCGTCCGCCAGCAGTGGGGATAGTTGTGCACATGCTTTTCTATCCTGAAAACCAGATTCTGCTGTTTAAGCATCAGCGACAGCTCCAGATCCAGGGACATGTCGTCTTCAGAGAGTTTCGGGTCGTAGGCGTTCTTGACAAAGCGTCCGGCAAATTCGCCGTACAGTTCCGCGTTTACGCTGGATTTGACGAAACCGGCGTCGAGGTCTTCCATAAGGAAATACTTTCCCGTCAGGTCAACCATCGGGCGGCGGTTTCCCGCCCTGTCGGTCAGCATCAGCGGCGGAATGCCGTTTGCCCTGGCAACACGGTCGTCGTCGGCGCCGAAGGTGGGGGCAATATGCACGATTCCGGTACCGTCTTCCGTGGTAACAAAGTCGCCCGTAACGACTTTGAACGCTCCTTCACCCGGATTGACCCAGGGAATAAGCTGTTCGTAGTTTATTCCGGCAAGGGATTTCCCTTTGCATTTTCCCAGAACCCTGAACGGTACAAGCCTGTCTCCCTGTTTATAGCTGTCGAAACCGGCATTTTCGGCTTTTCTGTTAAACTGCGCATACAGCAGCGGTTCCGCCAGAATGACGTGCATCGCCATCCCCGTGTAGGGGTTGAAAGTCTGCACAGCAAGGTAATCTATCCCGGGACCGACAGCCAGGGCGGTGTTCGACGGCAGCGTCCAGGGCGTAGTCGTCCACGCGAGGAAATAGACGTCGCTGTCCGCATTGATATTGAAAATCCTGTTAATGTTCCCGATCTCGCTGCCGCTTATCCTGAACTGCGCGACGCAGGTCGTGTCCTTCACGTCCCTGTAGCATCCGGGCTGATTCAGCTCGTGCGAACTCAATCCCGTCCCCGCCGCCGGCGAGTATGGCTGTATGGTGTAGCCCTTGTAGAGCATTTTCCTGTCGTGCAGCTGTTTCAGCAGCCACCAAAGGGTTTCGATATAGCGGTTGTCGCAGGTTATGTACGGCGCGTCCATATCGACCCAGTATCCCATTTTGCGGGTCAGTTCTTCCCACTCCCTGGTATACTTCATCACATCCCTGCGGCAGGCGGCGTTATAGTCTTCGATGCTTATCTTTTTGCCAATATCTTCCTTGGTGATTCCCAGCGATTTTTCCACGCTAAGCTCGATAGGCAGCCCGTGCGTGTCCCATCCGGCTTTGCGGTTGACCAGATAGCCTTTCATCGTTTTGTAGCGGCAGAAAATGTCCTTGATCGAACGCGCGATAACGTGGTGAATGCCCGGCATTCCGTTTGCCGAAGGCGGTCCTTCGTAAAAAACAAAAGCGGGAGAATCTGCTCTTTCTTCCAGACTTTTGTGAAAAATACCGTTCTTATCCCATTCTTTCAGAACATCCCTGTTTATCTGCGACAGGTTAAACTCCCTGTATTCCCGAAACTTTGCCATATTTTTAATATACTGTTTACTAATTTTGTACGTTTCAATTCAGCCGGCAAAGTTAGTACTTTTATTCTAAAGTGGAATATTCAGGATTATTGGTGGTGTACGATATAAATCCGCTTTCCGACTGATTTTGTCATTCGGGCTTAAAGCCCAAAGCATTTTTCCAACTGATTTTGTCGGGGCTGTCCAAAAAGTCAATCACGTCGTCATTGCGAGCAAAGCGAAGCAATCCAGAATACTGTTAATCACGGGATTGCTTCGGGCTGCGCCCTTACAATGACGCTTTTCGTAAGTAGCATATTAAGGGATATGAAATAAATAAGGTGTAACAGTTTCATGATATTGTGAGCATAATGCGCATTGCGAAATTGTCCGCAGGACATCAATATCAATAGAAAACCATCTACCTCCAGCCACAAGCCTTTTAAGGCTTGCACGCGACGGCAAATGACGGAATTGCTTGCAAAATATCCTCACATTCAACCCCTAAACGGGGTTGTAAAGGTGTATTGGACAAATTTCTATTGATATTAATGCCCTGCGGGCAATTGGACATGGCAATTTTATTTCAGCAATTAAATTTGTGACATTAAACATTTATACGTTATTTATTTTTCATCCCTAA
>JAIRZR010000203.1 GCA_031267155.1 Prevotellaceae bacterium
AGGTATACGCCTGTTTTCCGGTCGAAAAACTTAGTGGACTGGGAACAGGTCGGCACATGCTTTACAAAGGAAACCCGCCCTGCATGGGGTGTGGAGGAAGCCGGCATCTGGGCGCCCGACATCAATTTCATTAACGGTAAATACGTACTGTATTACACTCATGCTGCGCCATATTGCCACGAAACATGTGGCATCGGCGTCGCAGTGGCAGACAGTCCGGCGGGTCCGTTTACGGATATCGGTCCTCTCATTCATGCCGATTCGATTGGAGTGAAAAATTCCATTGACCAGTTCTATATCGAAGACGGCGGAAAGAAGTACCTGGTTTGGGGCAGTTTCGAGGGCATTTACTGTATCGAACTGGAAGACGACGGTCTGGCACTGAAAGCAGGCGCGGAGAAAGTGCAGATCGTAGGCGGAGGGTATGAAGCCTCGTATATCTTGAAGAGAGGTAAATACTATTACTATTTTTCCTCTATCGACGGTTGCTGCGCCGGTGCGGAAAGTACGTATAAAGTATCGGTCGGCCGCTCCGACAATCTGTTCGGCCCATACCTTAACAGGGAAGGCGAATCCATGATGCACTTCTGCCCGAATGTGATCCTTCACGGTGATTCGATTTTTGCAGGAACGGGACATAATGCGGAAATAGTGAGCGACGACGCCGGTAACGACTGGCTGCTTTACCATTCTTTCCTGAAAAGCGCTCCCGAAAAAGGACGTGTTTTGTGTCTGGATAAAATTGTCTGGAAAGAAGACTGGCCCGAAATAGAGGGATCCGTGCCTTCAAAAGAATCGAAAGTTCCGGTATTTAGAGATGCAAAATAAACAGTTTAAGGGATGCGAAATAAATTAACATATAAATGTTCCATGTCACAAATTTAATTGCCATGTCCAATTGCCCGTCAGGGCATCAATATCAATAGAAAACCGTTTATCTCCCCTCACAAGCCTTTTAGGCTTGCATGCGATGGCAGATGGCAAAAGTGTTTACCGCACTCTCATCCGAATTACGAAATGTCCCGGCACCACAACCCCATAGGGGGTCGTGGTGTGTGTTGGACTGTTTCTATTGATTTGATGCCCTACGGGGTGGGCTGTCAAAAATGTTGATTTGTTGAAAAATAATTGCGTTCCATTTTTTGTGCAATTCGTGGACAAACAAACCTTATTTTCACCTAATTTCAATAACAAAACAACCTTTCATATAGCAGAATAATAATTAATTCATATTAAGCAGATTGAAATTGAATCATAATTTGACATGCATCAATTTTTCCTGGAGTTTAGTCATCTTTTTTGGGTCATGTCTTAAAACCGTTTATTAAGCGGAATTACGAAATAACCCGGTCTTAAAATAATACCGATCGATATACATACCAATAACATTATCATGTATTTGCTCATTCTTTGAGAATCAAACAGTTTTCCTGTTTAATCTTTTAATATGTGTTCTGAAATTAAGATTTTTACGTTCAATCTTCCAAGTTTGGGCTTTTCCGATATGATGCTTTTCGCATGGAAGATATTTAGAATAAGTCCCCAATTATCCGGGAAATAAAAATCAATCGGAATCTGTGCCAAACAGGATTGTAACTGTAAAAAATCAGCATCGGTTCTACCTCCGTTATGCCAGGCCAATATAATTCCCGATGCCCTGTCCATGGCATACCATGTCCACCGTTGCCTGTTTTTATTTCCTGCAAACGACCAAAATTCATCTAATTCCGCCGTGTAGAAAATGCCCTGCGGGCAATTGGACATGGCAATTTTATTTCAGCAATTAAATTTGTGACATTAAACATTTATATGTTATTTATTTTCCATCCCTTAGGGCGACTGTGAGTATGCACAATGGAAATATCTTATATAATTTCAAAACAGGTTTTCACAGTCTCGTAGCCGGGACACGTGCATTTCGCTGTTTGAGTGTCCTTCGACTTCTCTCAAAAAAAATAAGATCATTAACCGCAGGATATCACCTGCGGCTAATGGATCTTCAAAAAAATAACATGAAAAAATTTTACTATACTCTGTTGGCGCTGCCAAGCACATTTATTGTCTTGTGTTTGTACAGGGCTTTCAATTCGTCTCTTGCGGGTCCCAGATATTTACGCGGATCGAATTCTGCCGGGCTTTTGGCAAAAACTTCACGTACTTTCGCCGTCATGGCAAGACGTCCGTCGCTGTCAATATTTATCTTGCAGACGGATGATGTTGCTGCGCGGCGCAGTTCTTCTTCGGGAATGCCTATTGCATCTTTCAAGGCTCCTCCGTTGTTGTTTATAATTTCGACATACTGCTGGGGAACAGATGACGAGCCATGCAGCACGATTGGAAAACCGGGGATTTTTTTCATTATTTCGTCAAGAATATCAAAACGCAATGGGGGCGGAACCAGCACTCCCTGTGCATTTCGCGTACACTGTTCCGGTTTAAACTTGTTTGCTCCGTGGGAGGTACCGATGGAGATTGCCAGGGAATCAACTCCCGTCTTACCGACAAAATCCTCAACTTCTTCGGGACGGGTATATGTGTGATGTTCCGCCGAAACCTCGTCTTCGACTCCTGCAAGAACTCCCAGTTCGCCTTCCACCGTAACATCATACTGACGGGCATATTCGACTACCTTTTTTGTCAGAGCGACATTTTCATCGTATGAAAGATGCGAACCGTCAATCATTACGGACGAAAATCCCATGTCGATGCACGATTTGCACAGTTCAAACGAATCGCCGTGATCCAGATGCAGAGTGATGGGAATATTCAAGCCAAGTTCCTTGGCATATTCGACCGCTCCCTGAGCCATGTAGCGCAACAGCGTCTGGTTTGCATACTTGCGCGCTCCGCTCGAAACCTGCAGAATAACGGGCG
>JAIRZR010000209.1 GCA_031267155.1 Prevotellaceae bacterium
TCCGCCTATTCGGGCAAAACGGTTACATGGGACGAAATAATGGCTTCCGACCTGCGATACGGTCCGACAAAATACGAAATGGGACCCGTGCCGGAGTATGTCGAAGGCCGATTCCCGATACCGGGACGCGATTGAGAACTGGAAATTACCGGCGTTGCGCCGTCTGTGTGCCGAAAAAAATAATTATTGTAGTTTTGCAGTCATTTTTATAATTCTGAAATGTATAGGATAATTCGTTTTTTATTGTTTTTACTGCCAGCGGAAAAATCGCATGGACTGGTTATGTTTCTCATAAAATCAGTAAGATACATACCCTGTCTTCCATGCTTGCTGAGGCTTTTTTTATCTGTAAAAAACAAATCCCTGGAAAGGGAAATATTCGGGCTTACATTCAGGAATCCCGTAGGTTTGGCCGCCGGATTCGACAAGAATGCGGAGATATTCGATGTGCTTGGAAATTTCGGCTTTTCCTTTGTCGAAATCGGAACAGTTACCCCGAAAGCCCAGCCCGGAAATCCCAGACCGCGAAGTTTCCGCCTGAAAAAAGACAATGCTCTCGTCAACAGAATGGGATTCAATAACGACGGTTTGTCGGAGATTATCAAAAGATTAAGAAAAAAGACAGACCGGACGGTAACAGTCGGGGGAAATATCGGGAAAAATACTATGGTTCCAAATACGGACGCCGTTGGCGATTATCTCAAAACCTTCAAGGGACTGTACGATTATGTGGATTATTTTACTGTGAATGTGAGCTGCCCGAATGTGGAGAATTTGACGCAGCTGCAAAATAAGACCGAACTGGAAATCCTGCTTAAAAGTCTGGTGAACGAACGCAAGTATATGGATGTATATAAGCCCATTCTGGTGAAAATTTCCCCCGACCTCTCATTCGAGCAGATTGACGATACTCTGTACATAATAAGGGAAACGGGTATCGACGGAGTGGTCGCAACAAACACAACGGGCTTGCGTGAAGGACTTAAAACTCCCGTCAAGGAAATTGAAGGAATCGGACAGGGCGGATTAAGCGGACAGCCGCTGACTAAGCGTTCGCTGGAAATTGTCCGGTATATACACGAGCAAACGGGGGGGAAACTCCCGATAATCGCAGTGGGAGGCATAATGACTGTCGCCGACGCCGTAAATATGATTGAAGCCGGAGCCGACCTGATTCAACTGTATTCCGGATATATTTACCGGGGTCCATGTTTTGTTAAAAGAATCCTGAAGGCTTTGATGAAAATAAATCCGAAAGGACAGTAGAAAAAGTGTACTGCATTTGCAGATAAATTAATTAGAATTTTGTGCTCATGAAAAAGTTTATTGCATTTTTATTCGTTTTGAGTGTGTTCGGGTTGAACGCTCAAACAATTGAGGATATGCTGAAAGTTTCATATCAGGATTATGAAGGTACAGCCCGTTTCGCTGCTATGGGCGGAGCTTTTGGAGCTTTGGGAGGCGATATTTCAAGTATCGGAGTCAATCCTGCCGGCCTGGCAGTTTTCCGGAAATCTCATGTATCGCTCACATCTTCACTGAATCATATTTACAGTAATTCCGATTTTGCCGGAGTTCATGCAAACAGTTCGCGCCTGTATGCAGGAATCTCAAGCATTGGAGCTGTCATTACTTTGGAAAATCAGGGAAATGTTGCCTGGAATCTCGGCATTACGTATCTGAAAAAAACGAATTTCAATCGCCGTACTGCCACCGGAAGCGTTCCTGGAGAAAATTCCATAACTGACTATTTTTCAAGCAAGGCAAATGAAGATACGGATTTTTATGCTCCCGACTATCTCAATTCGTACAGCGCCTTCTCCGACTATAATCCTCTTGACTGGGATGTTGTGATGGCGTACGGAACCGGCCTTATCGACTGGAACGGAAACAGTTATATCGGCGCTCTTGATCCCGGGGATCGTGTTTATCAGCAAATAAATTCCCGGTACAGCGGTTCTTCCGGAGAGCTGACCTTAGACATTGGCGCGAATTTCAGCGACAAATTCTATGCCGGCATACTCCTGGGAATGACTACACTGGATTATAAACACGGAGTCGCATACGGGGAATATGCTCACGAAAACAATACTTCCGATTTTGACGGGCTTCTCTATAATACAAATCTGAAAATAAGCGGATACGGAATAAATTGCAAATTCGGAATTATCTATAAACCCGTTCAAACTGTCAGGTTCGGATTGTCATTCCATTCCCCCGATTATTTTTTATATCCGCACAGAAACATTGAATATGAAGATTATCCTCTTATTATGGATAACCTGTATTCGGCATCCCTGGAGGCTTATTATAAAACACATGAAATGCCTTTGAGAGATGGTCCCGACAAAGAATATTACACGTTTTTCGAAAGAATAAAAACGCCGTACAAAGCAACCGGTTCTTTCGCTTATATATTTGGCAAACTTGGACTTGTAAGCATGGACTGCGAATATGCGGACTATTCCCGAATCAAGCTCAGTGGAAGCTACCCGACCAGCCAGTTCAATTCCGAGATTAAAGAATATTTCAAAAATACAGTTAATCTGCGCTTTGGAGCCGAAATATGGATAAGGAACTTCGCATTGCGCGCCGGATACATATATAATCAAAGTCCTGATAAAGACTACGATTTGTCGCGCCAAAGCTATTCGGCAGGATTGGGTTGCAAATTCAAGCAATTTAATGCGGATTTGGCTTATATATACACAAATACCGCCGATTATTATACTCACTATTCCGATGCGAACATAATTGCCGAAAATCTTAAAAACAGGAGACTTTCGATAACTCTCGGATGGACGTTCGGGAATGAGTAAAAACTGTAAATCTGGGTGTACGACAAAAAACCTCATTTTAATGTCTCTTTCTGAGGGCAAATCCCTCGCCTTTAGTTTTAAAAAGCTTTGGAAGAGAGGTCGCTTCAAAAGGGGGTCGGTATTCGTCATTGCGAGGGCGCAGCCCGAAGCAATCCAGTGAATAACAATATTCTGGATTGCTTCGCTTCGCTCGCAATGACGACGTGAGGAACTTTTTGGACGCTCTCTACACAATAATGCATAATTGGGGATGCATAAGCATTTAAAAACTGTTATATCCTGTTTATTTCGTATCCCTCAGATACCGGAGATGACACACACACACTCGCGTTAGTTCGGATAGCCTGTTTGAGCGGAAAACGGGAATCGAACCCGCGACCCTCAGCTTGGGAAGCTGATGCTCTACCAACTGAGCTACTTCCGCATTTTTGAGCCGCAAAATTAATATTATTTTTTCATTCACGATTAAAAAAAATTTCCATTCAATTTTTTATTGTTAATTTTGTGGCGCTTATAAGAACAAGAAATTATTGTAAGGAACAAAATGCGTGTCTTGTGGACATTAATATTAATGCTTGTATCCGTATCTCCGGCTGTTGCTCAGGAGAGGGATTTATCGGCGCTGATTTCCGGAATAGCGGAAAGTATTGCCGATAAGGCTGAAAGCGAGGATGAAGTCATGGGAATGGAACAGTTGATCGAACACTATACCCATCTTGCTGAAAATCCAGTGAATATCAATACCGCTACAGCCGAAGAACTCTCGCAGCTGATTATACTTACAGATTTCCAGATCTTCAGCATAAGTGAATATATAAAGGAATTTGGAGCCTTTATGAGCGTTCACGAGCTCCTGTTTGTGCCCGGATTCGATGAAGAAACAGTCTCGCGCATAAGTCCTTTCATCACTTCAGCCCCTGAACAGAAATTATATATCCCCTCATTCAGGGATATGCTGACAAAAGGAAACAGCGTTTTGCTGATGCGAAGCACGAAAACTCTCGAGACGAGAAAGGGCTATACACGCGACGATTCCGGTTTGCAGCGTTACGAGGGTTCTCCGTTCAGTTTTTTAACCCGTTACAGGTACAGGTACCGCAATATGTTGCAGATAGGCATTACGGCAGACAAGGATGCAGGCGAAGAATTTTTCAGAGGTTCCAATAAACATGGATTTGATTTTTACAGTTTTCACATGATGCTGGGCAACAGGAAATATTTGAAAAAGCTGATCGCAGGCGATTTCCGGGCAAATTTCGGACAGGGTCTGGCGGTATGGAATAATTTTTCGTTCAACAAATCGACAGACGTTCATTCCATAAAAAAACGGAATAACGGATTTTCAGCATATTCCTCGGCAGATGAGGTTACATACATGAGGGGAATTGCTTCCACCCTGCAGTTTGGTTCCTGGGAATTTTCACCTTTTGTCTCTTACAGAAACATTGATGCGACGCTGGACGGCGATGCTTACACCTCGCTGTCGGCAAACGGAATGCACAGGACGTCAAACGAAATAAGCCGTAAAAATGCTCTGTCCGAAACTGTTGCAGGAATAAACGTTGCTTATGAAAAAACTTTCCAGCGTCTGGGGGCAACGGCTCTGTACGGGCGTTATGGAGCTGAAGATTACAGAGATATAAGGCTTTATAACAGATTTAACCTTCATGAACCGTCAAATGCAAATTTTGCACTTGATTATCGGGTGATAATCAAAAATATCTCCCTGTTCAGCGAAGCGGCAATAAGTTCAAACGGCGGAAAAGCCTTTCTTGCCGGAATAACTACGGATATAAATCACTGGCTGCAGTTTTCGTCTTTATACAGGATATACCAAACCTATTATCAGGCAGTTTACTCGAATGCGTTCCGGGAAAGCAGCAATACGGCAAATGAACAGGGTTTATATCTGGGAATAAGCATGTCGCCTCTCAAAAACTGGAAATTATCCGCTTTCTTCGACTCATATTCCTTCCCCTGGTTACGCTATGGAACCAATTCGCCTTCGTCGGGCTGGGACTATCTCGTAAAAGTGAATTATACTCCCAGCACGGATTTTGATGCGTGTCTGAAAATACAGCGGGACAAGTCTGTGAAAAACTTGTCGGGAACTGCGGTGTCTTCCACTCAGAATGTCGAGAGAACAAGGGCTTTGTTGCAGGCCACCTGTAATCTGAGTTCGGAATTGAGCCTGAACAGCCGGCTTGCTTTCAGCTTTTTTAATCCCGAAATGCAGGCTAATGAGAAAGGCTTCCTGATGTCTCAGGACCTCAAGTATAAACTTCAAAAAATCCCGCTTTCTTTTGTCCTGAGATATGCAATTTTCGATACCGATAGCTGGAATACAAGACTGTATGTTTACGAACCGGATATTTTACACGCTTTTTCGATACCCGCCTATTCGGATAAGGGATGCCGCTATTTCCTTAATGTCGGATATAAAATACTGGATAAAGTGCAGTTATGGTTCCGGATATCCCAGACATATTATTTTGAAAAAGAGGAAATAGGCAGCGGTCTGGCGGCTATTGCCGGGAATAAACAAACGGAGGCGAAGTTCCAGATTCAAATAAAGTTCTGACGGGCGCAAATTTTTACCCGTTTGCAGCTTGCGGGATTTTGTATCCCCGTAATCTGTTTGTTCGTAATTTACTTTCTGAAAAATTACTACATTTGCGGGCGATTATATGGATGTTTTCTGTCCGTATTTTTGTTTGATAAGTAATAGATAAGTAATTAATATAATATCATATATGAGAGATACAGTATTTACAAAGTATCACATTGAACTTGGAGCGAAGATGGCTCCTTTTGCCGGATTCAACATGCCTGTAGAATATTCCGGAATAATTGACGAACATATAAATGTAAGGGAAAAAGTGGGAGTGTTTGACGTTAGCCACATGGGTGAATTTTGGGTAAAGGGCGCTAATGCCCTCGCTTTCCTGCAGTATGTTACGACAAACGATGTTTCGGCATTGATTCCCGGGAAGATACAGTATTCCTGCCTGCCCAACGGCAGGGGGGGAATAGTTGACGATTTGCTGGTATACTGTATTGATGACAGGACATATCTGCTGGTTGTCAATGCAGGCAACATGCAAAAGGACTGGGATCATCTGGTTTCCCATGCCGGCAAATTCGGTTTGAGGCCGGGAAAAGATCTGTACGACGCTTCGTCGGAGATTGCGCTTCTGGCGGTTCAGGGACCGAAGGCTATAGAAACCGTGCAGAAAATAACCGAAGAAACAATAGGCGACATACCGTACTATTCGTTCCGAAAGGCGAATGTGGCCGGTATCGAAAACGCGATACTGTCCATCACGGGCTATACCGGCGCCGGAGGCTGCGAGATATACATCGCCAACGAAGACGCTCCAAAACTCTGGAATGCCGTTTTCGAAGCGGGAAAGGAATTTGGAATCAAGCCCGCAGGACTGGGAGCAAGAGATACTCTCAGGCTGGAAATGGGTTTCTGCCTGTATGGAAACGATATTACGGACGAAACATCGCCGCTGGAAGCGGGACTCGGTTGGATAGTGAAGTTTAAGGACGGCAAGGATTTTATCGACAGGGAGAACCTGATTAAGCAGAAAGCCGAAGGCATCAAAAGAAAACTGATCCGCTTCGACATGATTGACCGCGGCATTCCGCGTCAGCATTATGAAATATGCAGCCGGAACGGGGAAAAAATCGGCGAAGTAACGTCCGGAACAATGTCTCCCTCACGGAAAGTCGGTATAGGAATGGGATATGTAAATATTGAATATTCCAAACCCGAAACCGAAATATTTGTAAAGATCCGCGAAAGGCTGCTGAAAGCAGGGGTTAAATAATTACATCTGCATTTCCCCCTGCTTCCGGCAGAATAAAATATTACGGATATTTAGCAGTATTGCCTTGTGTTTATTGAAATTAGCCTTACGCTGTTCGCAGAACAGTGGCAGTTTTTCGCGTCTCCGTATGTGACCATCATTGTGGAGACGCAATGCATCGTGTCTCTACATGGACACCGTACAAATTGTCGACAAAGGGCAGAATATTCTATAGATAATCTATGCAGAAGCATGGAGGATATGCAATTCAAAGTTTGGGTCATGTATCAAAACCGTTGAAAAGAATTATCTTTGCAAATCAAAAAAAAAATCAAAAGAAATGAAACACAGCGAAGATGCCCGGACGCAAGCTATGTCTGTTCCGGGCGACAAGTTAAAATATCCTCACTTGAATGCCGCAGCTTATTAGCGCGACAAATTGAATTGCACCCCAGTCAGGCACACTTGTTTGGAGAATCGAAATTTTCATGTAATTTTGCGCCCTCAAATTATTAAACAAAGAATGCAAAAAATAAGAAATATTGCGATTATAGCACATGTGGATCATGGGAAAACCACATTGGTAGACAAGATGATACTCATGGGAAATCTTTTCAGGAATGCAGAACAGGCAGGAGAATTAATTTTAGATAACAACGACCTCGAACGCGAACGGGGAATCACAATTCTTGCAAAAAATGTTTCTGTAACATATAAGGGATATAAAATTAACATCATCGACACTCCTGGACATGCCGATTTTGGAGGCGAAGTGGAACGTGTGCTTAACATGGCCGACGGCGTTCTGCTGCTGGTCGATGCTTTCGAGGGAACAATGCCGCAGACGCGTTTTGTTCTGCAAAAAGCCCTGTCTCTCGGTTTAAAGCCTATTGTGGTCATCAATAAAGTTGACAAGCAGAATTGTCGTCCAGAAGAAGTCAACGAGGAAGTATTCGACTTGATGATCAGTCTTGGAGCTTCCGAAAAACAGCTGGATTTTAAGACCGTATATGGAAGCGCAAAACAGGGCTGGATGTCATCCGACTGGAAAACTGCATCCAAAGACATATCGCCGCTGCTTGATTTGATTATCGAAGAAATTCCGGCGCCAAAATTCATCAACGACACTCCCCAACTGCTGATAACTTCCCTCGAATACTCCAACTATCTGGGACGTATTGCCATAGGACGTGTTGCAAGAGGTTCGCTGATAAACGGAATGAATATCTCCCTTGTAAAACGAGACAGGGTTACGATAATCCGTTCAAGGATAAAGGAACTGATGACTTTCGAAGGTATGGAAAAAAAGAAAGTCGAAAAGGTCGATTGCGGCGACATTTGCGCTATTGTCGGCATCGACGGGTTTGATATCGGAGACACTGTCGCCGATTACGAAAATCCGGAAGGGCTTGATCCCATATCGGTTGACGAACCTACCATGAGCATGCTGTTTATGATAAACGATTCTCCCTTTTTCGGTCGCGACGGAAAATATGTTACATCGCGGCATCTTAAGGAACGCCTGGACAGGGAACTGGAAAAAAATCTTGCCCTGCGCGTAGAGTCGGGAGAGAATGCCGATTCGTTTACCGTTTACGGACGCGGAGTGCTGCATCTCAGCATATTGATAGAAACGATGAGGCGCGAAGGATACGAGCTGCAAGTCGGTCAGCCGAAGGTTATTATAAAGGAAATAAACGGAGAGAAACATGAACCGATTGAATTTCTCACCATTGACGTTCCGGAAAATTTGTCGGGAAAAACAATCGAAATGGTCTCGCGTAGAAGAGGGACTATTCTAAGTATGGAAAACGACGGGGAACGTATTCATCTTGAGTTTGAAATCCCTTCCCGCGGAATAATCGGACTGAGAAGCAATATGCTCACCGCAACGCAGGGCGAAGCAATCATGTCGCATATAGTCAAGGGTTTTGAACCGTATAAGGGAAATATCGAAATGAGAACAAACGGCTCTCTGATTGCCTTGGAAACAGGCACAGCCATAGCTTATTCGATAGACAAACTTCAGGACAGAGGCAAGTTTTTCGTCAATCCGGGCGACGAAATCTACTGCGGACAGGTCATAGGCGAACATACGCGCGCCGACGATTTGACAATTAATATCTGCAAAACAAAGAAACTCACTAATATCCGCGCCTCAGGCTCCGACGAGAAAGCTCATATCGAGCCGCCTGTGCTGTTCAGCCTCGAAGAGGCGCTGGAATATATAAAAGCTGATGAATATGTAGAAGTTACCCCAAATGCCATGCGCATGCGGAAAATTCTCCTCGACGAAAACGCAAGAAGACGTAACAAAAGTCAATCATAAATTATGCGCAATGCATTCACAAAAAGCATTGAGCCTGATTACTTTTGTCCGTCAGTCCCCCATTAAAAGTTTAATGCAAAAAGCATATAACATTGCCGGAATCAAAAATCCTGTCAGGGATGAAATATTGGTAGAAATCAATTCATTGTCCAGCAAAATCCCGTCAGGGATGACACGCGGTATCTTCGTTTTTACATTTCATCCCTGACGGGATTCTTACCGATTTCCGACTGTTTTCTACCGATATTTCATCCCTGACGGGATTTTTTGTCGCATCAATAATCTGCTTCATATTATTCGTCTGCAATGTTGTTATATGAAAGACAATTGGAAGAGGGTACAGAAATACTGAAAATTTCAGAATAGCAATCCTCTTTTTTCACGATGATCTTGACATGCTTCCACACAAATAACGGTAGAACCAAAATAAAAACTAAAAGTTAAAGGAGGATTCAGTACTTCAGAAGTACCATTTAGTACTTCCGAAGTAGAAATTTCTACTTCCGAGGGAGGATTTAGTACTTCTGAGGGAGAAATTTTTACTTCCGAAGTAAAAATTATTACTTCCGAGGGAGAAATTTCTACTTCCGAAGTAGAAATTATTACTTCGGAAGTAGAAATTCGAGCTTCCGAAGTACTAATTCGAGCTTCCGAAGTACTAATTCGCACTTCTGAAGTAGAAATTCGCGCTTCTGAAGTAGAAATTCGCACTTCTGAAGTAGAAATTAGTACTTCCGAAGGATGAACGCCTTTTATCGGTCTGTTCAAACAAAATTCGGTTTATATAATAAATATATATTATCTTTGCACCCGAATTATTAATCAATATAAGTATGAATTTATTAAAGCAGACCATTTTTAAACTGTTTGGAGCAATCCTGACGGGCATGACTGTCCTGTACGCCTGCCGTTCACAGGACGGGGCGGATACCTTTGAAACGCTGCGTTCGCAGTTTCTCAATCCGTCTAAAGAATACAAAACAGCGCCTTTGTATGTATGGAATACAAAAATCACGCGGGGGCTGATAGACACTACAATGAGCGATTTGAAGGAAAAGGGTTTTGGCGGAGTGTTCATTCATCCGCGTCCCGGCTTAGTTACCGAATACATTTCCGACGAATGGTATGAGCTGTTCCGTTACACCCTCGACAGGGGCAAAGAACTGGACATGAACGTATGGATATACGATGAAAATTCCTATCCGAGCGGATTTGCGGGCGGTCATTTGCCGGCGGAAATGCCGGAGAGCTATAATCAGGGTAACGGCTTAAGCCTGAAAAAAGCGGAAACGCTGCCAGAAAATGCTTCGGAGTTTTTCATTTGCCTGAAAGAGGAAAACGGGAAGTTTACCGACATCACGGGCAGACTGCAGGAAGAGCAGGGAAAACAGGGCAGCTACTGTCTTTTCGGGAAAAACTATTACGGCAAATCCTCCTGGCACGGAGGCTTTTCGTATGTCGATTTGCTGTATCCGGGAGTAACCGAAAAGTTTATCGAGCTTACTTTGCCGGGATACGAACGGGTTGCGGGCGACGAGTTTGGCAAATCCATGCCGGGATGGTTTACGGACGAGCCGAATATCCGTCCGTCAAGAGGTATTCGCTGGACGCCGGATCTGTTTGAAGTATTCAGCAAAGAATGGGGATACGATCTGAAAACCGTACTGCCGCTCCTGTTTGAAGAAACGGGCAACTGGCAGGAAGTGCGCCATAATTATATCCGCACACTGTTACAGATGTTTATCGACCGCTGGGCTAAGCCGTGCTACGAATACTGTGAAGAAAAGGGATTGAAATGGACAGGCCACTACTGGGAACACGGATGGCCCGACATGGCTGAAGGAGGAGACAATATGGCAATGTACGCATGGCATCAGCAGCCGGCAATCGACATGCTGTTCAATCAGTTTAATGAACAGTCTTCACAGGCTCAGTTTGGCAACGTCCGGGCGGTAAAGGAATTGAGCAGCGCAGCCAACCAGATGGGATACAGGCGTACCCTGAGCGAAACTTACGGCGGAGGCGGATGGGAGGAAACATTCCGGGACTTCAAGCGACTTGGGGACTGGGAGTATGCGCTGGGAGTCAACTTCATGAACCAGCACCTGTCGCACCTCAGCATCGCCGGAGCGCGCAAATACGATTATCCTCCCACCTTTTCGCAGCACTCGCCGTGGTGGAAATACTATCTGCCGCTGAACATGCACTATGCACGCCTGTCAATGGCTTTGTCGTCGGGCAGGCAGCTCAACCGCATACTTATACTCGAGCCTACAAGCTCGCTCTGGCAGTACTATTCCTTTGCAAAAAGCAATAAAAAACTGTGGGATATTGCCGCGTCTTTCCAGAATTTCGTTACCGTGCTCGAAAAGGCGCAGGTGGAATACGATCTCGGTTCCGAAAATATTATCAAGGATCAGGGAAGCGTCGGAAAGGGAAAGTTTGTTGTCGGGAAATGCGCCTACAGCACAGTGGTTTTACCTCCGGAAATGGAAAATCTTGACACGCCGACATTCCAGCTGATCAAACAGTTTGCCGGAAAAGGCGGAACAGTTCTTGCCTTTTCTTCACCTTCCCGTCTCGACGGAAAAGAGAGTGAAGAGGTGAAAAGCTTTTTCGAACAGAACGGACATGTCGTTCATCAGTCGGAACTGACCGCCGACATTATCCGTAAACATTTCGCCGGCGAAGACATTGCTTTCGAGAATGTACGCAGTGGCAATCTGTTTCACCACCGCCGCACGATGGACGACGGGAATGTGCTGTTTCTTGCAAACTCAAGTCTCGACGAAACATGCACAGGACAGGTACGCATCGCGGGAAAGGACGCTGTAGAGCTGAACACTCTCTCCGGAGAGACAGTCGATTATGCCGAAACGGCCGATGGAGATCACATTGTTCTTGATTTCAGTATTCCGCCTGCGGGAAGCCTGCTGCTGTATGTCAGCAACAGGCGGCAAAACCTTCCGGAAGCAAAGCGGAAAAGCGGGACTTATACCGCAGTATCCGCTGCAGGCGGCATTAAGGTACAGCCTCTGGAAGCAAATGTCCTGACCATAGATTTCTGCGATGTGCATCTCGACGGCGAGGCGTTTGCCGACCGGCAGGTATGCGAGGCTGCCGACATGGCTTTCAAGCGTAACGGTTTCAGTGGAGGCGATCCCTGGAATACGTCCGTACAGTACAGGGACAACATCATCAGGCGGGATACGTTTACCGGCGGCGGGTTCAAAGCCGTTTACAGGTTCACGACAGTCAAAGGATGCGATTTCCAGGGAATGAAGATTGCAGTAGAAAGACCCTGGCTCTACAGGGTTTCGCTGAACGGCAGGGAAATACATCCGACTCAAAACGAATGGCTCGACCGCGAGATACGCCTGTTCGACGTCGGCAATGAAGTGAAAACGGGAGAAAACCTGCTGGCTCTGGAACTGTCTCCAATGAAAATACACGCGGAAATCGAACCGGTGTACGTTATCGGCAATTTCACTGTACAGCCCGCCGCAAAAGGCTGGGAGATACATCCGCCGGTCGAGGAATTTTCTACAGGCAGCTGGAAAAGCCAGGGATGGGCTTTCTATTCACGGGGCGTGTCCTACCGGAAAACGTTTGAGATAGACAGTCCCGAAAAACAGTACAGCGTAAGGCTGGGCAAGTGGACGGGAACGGTTGCGGAGGTTGTGGTAAACGGTCAATCGGCCGGCATTGTCGGGTTTGAACCGTATGCAATAGACGTCTCCGGACTGATACGGAAGGGAAGCAACACGGTTGAGGTAATCATAACGGGCAGCAACAAGAACCTGCTTGGACCGTTCCATGGAAATCCGGCGCCGGGACTCGTTTCTCCCTGGCATTTCCGCGGAGTAAAAAGCTATCCCCCGGGCACGGACTATCAACAGATTGATTACGGTCTGATGGATGATTTTCAGTTAGCTTTGAGCGAACCGTGATTGAAAATAATTGATAATTGAACAGGAGAGACGGGATTGATTCCCGTCTCGGCCTTTCAGTAAAACCATAAATTAAATAAAATGAACAGGAATAACAGAAGAGATTTCGTAAAAAAGGCCGGAATTATGGCTATGGCGGCAGCAGCGCCCGCATTCGTTTCGGGAATGGGAAATACGGATAAGACCGTGTCGTTAAAGAAAAGCAAAATCAGCGTGGACGACCGCTGGGACGTCATCGTCGTCGGCGGCGGACCCGGCGGATGCACGGCGGCGATTTCGGCTGCGCGCGAAGGAGCAAAAACCCTTCTGATTGAAGCAACGGGACAGCTTGGCGGCATGGGCACCTCGGGAATGGTGCCGGCGTGGTGCCCGTTTTCCGACAGGGAAAAAATAATCTACCGCGGTCTGGCGGAAAAGATATTCAATGAATCCAGAAAAGGCGTGCCTCACGAAAGGCCGTCAAAGCTGGACTGGGTACACATCAACCCGGAACATCTGATGACGGTATATGACCGTATGGTAAGCGAGTCCGGCGCACGGGTACTGTTCTTTTCACGGCTGGCGTCCGTTGAAATGTCGCACAGCGATACGGTGGATACGCTGATTGTGGCCAACAAGTCGGGGCTGACGGCGTTCAGGGCAAAGGTGTATGTCGATGCAACCGGCGACGGCGACCTGGCTGCATGGGCCGGCGCCGCCTTCAAGCGGGGCGACGGACAGGGCGTGGTGCAAAGCTCCTCGCTGTGTTTTTCCTTTGCCAATGTGGATACGTACCATTACGAGAACGGGCCCAGGCTGCTACCCAGCAATCCGCAAAGCCCCATACATGCGGCTGTCGATTCGGGCAAATATCCGCTGATCGACCGGCATATATGCAACAACCTGATTGGTCCCGGCGTAGTGCAGTTTAATGCCGGGCATCTCCATAATGTTGACAGCACCGATCCGTGGGCGCTGTCCGACGCCATGATGACAGGCCGTCAAATTGCCGCCCAGTATCTGGCGGCCATGCAGGAGCGCCAGCCCCAGACCTTCGGCGGAGCATTTCTGGTGCGCACGGGCAGTCTGCTCGGCGTGAGAGACAGCCGCAGGATAGAAGGCGATTACATCTTTACGCTGGAGGACTGGATGCAGCGCCGCTCGTTCGACGACGAAATAGGACGTAACTGTTACTACATCGACGTGCACAAGCAAAGGGATGCCGAGCCGCCACAGTACGGCAAGGGCGAGTCGCACGGAATACCTTACCGCTGCCTGACGCCCCGGGGACTGAAAAACGTGCTGACAGCCGGGCGCTGCATCTCCACCGACGAAGAAGCCTTCGGCAGCCTGCGGGTCATGCCTCCCTGTCTGGTAACCGGCGAAGCGGCAGGCATGGCAGCCGTACATGCTATCCGGCAGTCGAAAAACAACGTGCACGGGATTGATGTGCAGTTCCTCCGCAAGCGCCTGAAGGAAGAAGGACAGTACTTTTTATAGCTATACGGATAAATGGGAACGGATATCATTACGTTATACATATTATAAATATAATAAATTACAGTTTGAATATGAAAAAGTTGGTTCAGTTATCTATTTTTATTTTCGCGCTTGCCGTTACCGTGCAGGCGCAGACGACGGTTTCCGTCGCCGATTTCGGATTGAAA
>JAIRZR010000399.1 GCA_031267155.1 Prevotellaceae bacterium
AATAACATATAAATGTTTAATGTCACAAATTTAATTGCTGAAATAAAATTGCCATGTCCAATTGCCCATAGGGCATTAATATCAATAGAAATTTGTCCAATACACCTTCACAACCCCGTAGGGGTTGAATGTGAGGATATTTTGCAAACAATTCCGCCATTTGCCGTCGCGTGCAAGCCTTAACGGTTTTCTATTGATATTAATGCCCAGCGGGCAATTTCGCAATGTGCATTATGTCCACAGTATCATGAAACTGTTACACCTTATTTATTTCACGTCCCTAAATCCTCCCTCGGAATATTGTCGCTGTTGAAACTGAATGATACTGATTAGTTATATATCTCAACTGGATGCGATGGATTATTTTGTTCATTAGAAATACATATTTATTATATAACCGAATTTCATTTGAACATCGTGTTTCCGAAACAGATTTTTGTTCATTGGAATAAAATATTTGAGATATTGAGAAAAAAAATCAAAAAATGTATCGTTTCAAAAAAAAACATTACATTTGCAGAAAATATACGTACAAGAGTTCTGTCATAAGGTGCAGAATTCTTTTTTGTTTTAAAAACTTAATAATATAAGTGTCATGGTTAAGACTCAATATATTACGGAAGAAGGGCTTCAAAAACTTCGTGTGGAGTTGGAACATCTGAAAAGTGTTGAGAGGCCCGAAATATCGCGGCAGATTGCCGAAGCAAGAGACAAGGGCGACTTGTCGGAAAATGCAGAATACGATGCCGCCAAGGAGGCGCAGGGAATGTTGGAAATGAGAATTTCCGAAATGGAAGGCAAGATAGCCAATGCAAGAGTGATTGACAGATCGAAGATTGATTCCTCCAAAGTTCAGATATTGAGCCGGGTGAAATTGAAGAATCTTGGAACAAAAGCTGTAATGGAATACACTTTGGTTGCCGAAGCCGAAGCCAATCTGAAAGAAAGCAAGCTGTCTGTCGGTACCCCTATTGCCAAAGCCCTGATGGGGCACAAAAAAGGCGAGACAGTGGAGGTCAATATCCCTGCCGGCGTTATGAAACTGGAAATACTTGATATATCCATATAGACGCTTATATATGAGATGAATACCCTTGCAGTTATCGGGGCGGGAAATTTAGCGGCGTCAGTAGTTCCGGCATTAAAAAAGTCGGGAATGGAGGTTACGCGGATATATTCGCGGACTTGCGAACATGCTGCAAATCTTGCAAAGCAGGTTGACGCCCAGCCTGTTCGTTCGATACGGGAATTGGGGGACGCAGATTTTTATCTTTTATCGGTAACGGACAATTGTATAGAAGAAACTGCCTCCATGCTCGGAGAAGTTGCGGGCAGGGATTCCGTTGTTATGCACACGTCGGGAAGCACTGATATCAAAGCGCTTAAACCATACTGTGCAAATTATGGAGCGTTTTATCCGTTCCAGACTTTTTCGGCGTCAAGACCCATAAGGGATTTTTCGTCAGTGCCTGTTTACATAGAAGCCGATTCGGAATATACATTGCTTAAAATAAGGGAACTGGCACAGAGAATTTCCGGCAGGGTATATGTTTTGGATTCCGGCAGACGCATGGGCTTGCATATTGCAGGAGCATTTTCGTGTAATTTTGTAAACGGCCTGTTATCGTGTGCTTTTGATATCTGTAATGAGTTCGGGATTGATTTTCGCGATTTGAAACTTCTTGTCGAAGAGACGATAGAAAAAGCCTTCGATTCGGGCAATCCGACAAAAGTACAGACAGGTCCGGCAGTACGCGGGGACATGCTGACTGTCGAAAAACATCTGGACTTTTTACAGGCGAATATCGAACTCGGAAAAGTATATTCCGCCATGTCCGGATATATTATGAATGTAAAGAAAAACAGTTAAATATGGATGCAAAAGTTAGCATAGTGATGGGAAGCGTTTCGGATTTGAAGATAATGGAAAACGCCGCCCTGTTTTTAAATGAGATGAATGTTCCTTTTGAGATTAAGGCTTTGTCGGCGCACCGGGTACCCTTGCAGGTAGCTGAATATGCGGGCAGTCTGGAAGACAGGGGCGTGAAAGTTGTTATTGCCGGCGCCGGAGGCGCGGCGCATCTTCCGGGGGTTATTGCCGCCGTAACGCCGATTCCCGTTATCGGAGTGCCTGTCAAGTCTTCAAATTCGATTGATGGCTGGGATTCAGTCCTTTCCATACTTCAGATGCCCGCGGGAATACCTGTGGCAACAATGGCGCTCGACGGCGCCCGTAATGCCGGAATACTTGCAGTTCAGATTCTTGCGCTTGCCGATGAAGAACTCATGAAGAGATTTAAGAAATTTAAATCCGAACTGGCTCAAAAGGTACTCAAGGCGAATGAGGAGCTGAAAAATGTGAAATATGAGTTTAAAATTGACAGATAATTTATGAATGAAGTAAGAACGCGGTTTGCGCCAAGCCCTACCGGATTTATGCATATAGGCAATTTAAGAACAGCGCTTTATGCATATTTGTTTGCAAAGAAAAATCAGGGACGGTTTATTTTACGCATCGAAGATACCGATCAGGAACGCCTGGTGGACAATGCCGTTAATGTGATTTACAACACTTTGAAACTTGCAGGATTATCGCATGACGAAGGTCCCGACGTCGGTGGCGATCACGGTCCATATATCCAGAGCGAACGGAAAGCGATCTATGGCGAATATGCCGGCAAACTGATTGACAGCAAACATGCCTACCACTGTTTCTGCACTAAAGAAAGACTGGAAACTCTGGTCGACAGTTCCGGCAACCGTAAATACGATAAGCATTGCCTGCATCTTGACAGGAAAGAAATTGATGCGAAAATTGCTGCCGGAGTTCCGTATGTTATCCGCCAGAATGTTCCCGAAGAGGGGACTACAGGTTTTTCGGATTTGGTGTTTGGCGATATTACAATAGACAACAGGGAATTGCATGATAATGTACTGATAAAGTCGGACGGTTTTCCAACCTATAATTTTGCAAATGTCGTTGATGACCACCTGATGGAAATATCCCATGTTTTCAGAGGAATGGAGTACCTCAGCAGTACGCCCAATTATAATTTGCTGTATGAATCTTTCGGATGGGAAATTCCTCAATATGTGCATCTTCCCCATATCATGAAAGACAAACAGCATAAACTGAGCAAACGTCACGGAGACGCCAATTTCGAAGATTTTATGGAAAAGGGATTTTTGCCGGCGGCGATCCTTAATTATGTTGCCCTCCTGGGATGGAATCCTAAAAACGATGTGGAAAAATTTACTTTGCAGGAATTGATTGACAGCTTTGAGATAAGCGGAATATCGAAATCGTCGGCTATTTTTGACGAACTCAAACTGCGCTGGCTCAATTCTCAGTATGTGAAAGAATTGCCGGCTCAAGAGTTTCACCTGTCGGCTCTGAAATATTATTCCGGTATTCCGGCAGAAATTGATACTGTACTGCTCAGCCGTTTATTGCAGTCGAGAGTCTCTATTGTCTCGGATATCCCTGATATGACTGGCTTTATCAATGATTTCGAAAACTACGACACATCTCTGTTCGACCACAGGGATTCGAAATCGACTAAAGAAACGGCGAAAAGCATTTTGCCTGTCATAATCGCGGAACTTGAAAAGGCAGACGTTTGGGACAATGATGTTCTGTTCAACATTTTCATCCGCATATCCGAACAGTCGGGAGTAAAGAAAAAGGCGCTGTTGTGGATAATACGCGTAGCTATTACGGGACATTTGTCAACCCCGGGCGGCGCATCGGAAATGTGCGTATTGATGGGTAAGGATTTGTCTGTAAAAAGATTAAAATATTCATTAAGCAGATTGTGAATTGATTTGTTTGGTAATTGAAAAATATATTCTACTTTTGCCAACTCTTTTCCTGTTGTTTGGGAAGTAAAAGATGGCCTGTTCGTCTATCGGTTAGGACGTAAGATTCTCATTCTTGAAAGAGGGGTTCGATTCCCCTACGGGCTACAAGGTCGAGATAGCGTTAAACGCCAGCAATCTTTTTAACAAGATTGTTGGCGTTCCTGCTTTTCCGGACTTGTATAACATTTGCGCAACTCGCAGGGAAAAGAAAAAGGCAGCTGTGATAGCTGCCTTGGACGAAAAACAAAAAGTGACGGCAACAGCCGCCAAAAAACAGCGGCAAAGGTACAATATTTTTTCATATTACATTTTTTTACTACTTTTGCGCCAAGTTTCAATGATGTAACTTGATATGTTTAACAAATGTTTTACAAAAAAAAATGTAGTCCTGAGGGACAGATTGACAGAGCCAAATTGAAAGCTCCCTTTACTTTTGATGCAGGTTCGGGTCTTGCCCGGATTACGAAAAAACTAAACGCAAATGATTAGTAGGAGATTACTTAGAATCAAAGTTTTAAAAGAGTTTTACGGATATGTTATCGGAGAAAAAAACTCTTTGCCTGCTGCGGAAAAAGAGTTGAAATTAAGCATTGCTAAAGCTTATGAACAGTATAAGTATTTGTTTTGTTTTATCCCGCTGCTGCAGGAACGGGCTCAAAACAGGATAGATATCGGCAGACAGAAATTTTTACCGACAGACGACGAAAAAAATCCCAATACGAGATTTATCAATAACAAACTCATAAAACAGATTGCAGAAAACAAAGATCTGCAAAACTTTTCAGCCAAAAATTCCGCCATTCTGGCTGATGCAATGACTATTGTCGGTAAAATGTACAGCAACATCACCGGAAAAGACTATTTCATAGAATACATGTCTCATCCCGAAATGTCCTTCAGGCAGGACAAAAAGTTAGTCGTCAACATTCTTTGCAATGAATTTGAGGACTTTGAGGATCTGTATTCACTGCTCGAAGAGCAGAGCATTTACTGGACGGACGAACCCGAATTTATTATCAGCAATATCGTTAAAACGGTTAGTACCATCAAGGAAGGCAGGCCGTTTTCACTGATGCCGCTGTACAAAAACAGCGACGACGAGATGTTTGCCGAACGCCTCTTAAAACATGCGGTTGTAAACTACGACAAATACAATACCCTGATAGACGAATATACTCCCAACTGGGATGTGGAAAGAATCGCCCTGATGGATATTCTGATACTGATGATTGCAATTTCGGAATTTATTGAATTTCCGGATATCCCGGTGAAAGTAACTTTGGACGAATATATCGATCTGGCAAGATTTTACAGCACATCGAGCAGCTGTATATTCGTAAACGGCGTGCTTGACAAACTCCTCGAATACTTCGAGAAAAACAAAATACTTGCCAAAACAGGAAAAGGACTGATGAAATGACAGCTAAAGAGATATTTGAGCAGATTAAAAGGAAAAGAAGCTTTCTTTGCACAGGCTTGGATACCGATATCGGGAAACTGCCGGAATGCCTGCTCTCCGAACAAGATCCCGCATACTCGTTCAACAAAGCAATCATTGATGCAACAGTCAATTATACCGTAGCCTACAAGCCCAATATCGCCTTCTACGAATCGAACGGAGAAAAGGGCTGGATTTCACTGGGAAAAACCCTCGCATACATACGCGACAATTATCCCGGCGTGTTTATTATTGCCGACGCCAAAAGGGGCGACATCGGCAATACTTCGGAAATGTATGCGAAAACCTTTTTCGAAACATTTGATTTTGACGCAGTAACCCTGTCTCCATACATGGGGAAGGATACTGTCGAACCGTTCATGAAATTCCACGATAAATGGAGCGTACTGCTTGCTCTGACTTCAAATCCCTCGGCAGGCGATTTCCAGTATATGGAAGACGGCAAAGGCATCCATCTGTTCGAGAGGGTTTTGGAGATATCGAAAAGCTGGGGCAATGTCGATAACACAATGTATGTAGTCGGCGCTACCAAAGCCGAAATGCTTGCAAAAATCAGAAGCATTGTACCCGATCACTTTTTGCTTGTTCCGGGAATAGGGGCGCAGGGAGGAAGTTTGAATGAGGTCGCAAAATATGGGATGAACAGCATGTGCGGCTTGCTGGTAAACTCCTCGAGAGCAATTCTATATGCCGATAAAACCGAAAACTTTGCCGATGCGGCTTCGAATGAAGCAGAAAGGATACAGCAGGAAATGAGCGCGATTTTAAGCGCTAACGGTTTCATCAATCCGGTGAAAATCACTTTTGAAGGAGCGAAATCAAAAAAAATGCAGTCAAAACAATAGCTTTTTCGACAAAATGATTTAACTTTGCACCTCGTTTTGAAGGCCGAAATAGCTCAGTTGGTAGAGCAATTCATTCGTAATGAATAGGTCACCGGTTCGAGTCCGGTTTTCGGCTCTGTTTATAAATGACTGTTTATTAAAAATCTTGTAAATGTTTTCAGGAATATGAATACAGGCAAAACCGTTAAAAAAACATTTCCCGTACTTCAGATGGGATGTGCCGCATGTGCTGCGAGAATAGAAAAAACCATTCAAAAACAGGCCGGAGTTGTAAGCGCTTCCGTGAACTTTGCAAACGCTTCGGCTGTAATAGAATATCTTCCCGAAACAATATCGCCGCAGGATATGCGGGCTGCCGTCAGGGACGCCGGTTACGATATGCTTGCCGATGATGACGACGACGACGATTCCGGTGAAGATTCCGTAGAAGCTTTGGAAAAAATCCGGAAAAAGAATCTTGACGCTCTGAAATCAAATATCCTGTGGGCTTCGGCGCTGTCTTTGCCTGTAGTGATAACAGGCATGTTTTTCATGGACATGCCTTATGCCAGCGTGATTATGTGCCTGCTGTCCACTCCCGTGATTTTTTTGTGGGGGAGAGGTTTTTATATCAATGCATGGAAACAGGCTAAACATCATTCGGTCAGCATGGATACGCTTGTTGCTTTAAGCGCCGGCATCGCCTATCTGTTCAGCGTTTTCAATACCCTGTTTCCCGGTTTCTGGATTAAAAGGGGAGTGCATCCGCATGTCTATTTCGAAGCTGCCGCCGTGATTGTTACCTTCATCCTTCTGGGACGTTTTCTGGAAGAGAAAGCCAAAGCCGGAACTTCGCAGGCAATAAGAAAACTGATCGGCCTGCAGGCCAAAACCCTTACAGTTATAAGTCGCGAGGGGGACAAAGTTTCCCATATTCAGGTACCTGCAGGAAAAATAAGCGCCGGTACGGCTGTTCTGGCAAAACCCGGCGGGAAAATAGCCGCAGACGGATTCGTCAGCGAGGGAAGTTCCCATGTGGATGAAAGCATGCTGAGCGGAGAACCTCTGCCTGTGCTGAAACAGCCTGGCGACAAAGTGTTTGCGGGAACAATCAACCAAAAGGGAAGCTTTGTATATATAGCCGAAAAAACAGGGAAAGACACTCTGCTTGCCCAGATTATCCGCATGGTGCAGGACGCTGCGGGAAGCAAGGCTCCGGTACAGAAAACAGTGGACAAGGTTGTCGGGATATTTGTTCCGGCAGTGGTTGGCGTCGCTGTGCTGGCTTTTCTTATATGGCTGATATTCGGCGGAGACAGGGGGTTCACAAACGGTTTGCTTGCCATGCTTACCGTGCTGGTTATTGCCTGTCCCTGCGCTTTGGGTTTGGCTACGCCTACGGCGATTATGGTCGGAATAGGCAAGGGAGCTGAAAGGGGAATATTGATTAAGGATGCGGAAAGTATCGAAACGGCACGGAAGGTCAATGCCGTTGTACTGGATAAAACGGGAACGCTGACCGAAGGAAAACCGGCTGTTACAGATATCTTCTGGTTAAATGGCGACGACAGTAAAAGCGCTGTTCTGTTCAGTCTCGAAAAGCAGTCGGAACATCCTCTGGCGGAAGCGATAACACGCTATTTCGACGGAATGTCTCCCGATTTGCCTGACGGTTTTGAGAGTCTGACGGGCGAGGGTCTCAAAGGAACGTTTGGCGGACGGGTTTATTATGCCGGGAACCGTAATCTTCTCCTTAAAAACGGGATATCTGTCGATGAACAGTTGGAGGAACAGGCGGAGAAATTGAGCCGGCAGTCAAAAACTACGGTATGGTTTGCCGATGAACGCAATGCAATCGCCGTAATCGCCATAGCCGACAAGGTAAAGGAGACCTCAAAAGCAGCTGTCGCACAGTTGCAGTCGGCAAATATGGAAGTATATATGCTAACGGGCGATAACGAGGCTTCGGCAGGCGTAATGGCTGCAAATCTCGGGATTCGCAATTACAGATCGGAGATATTGCCTGAACAAAAGGCGCTATTTGTTAAACAGTTGCAGTCGGAAGGCAAGATAGTGGCAATGGTTGGAGACGGTATCAACGACAGCGCCGCCCTTGCTGTTGCAGACTTGAGTATAGCGATGGGAAAAGGAAGCGATATCGCTATCGACGTCGCCAAAATGACGATTATTTCTTCCGATTTGACAAAAATCCCGGA
>JAIRZR010000434.1 GCA_031267155.1 Prevotellaceae bacterium
AGTATCATTATAAATAAACGTTTCGTACTTAAACTACAGGCGAAATGACGCTTTTCAGGGCATAACAAAAAGCGTCATCATAAATCGAAGCAAACCATCGTTGTCCGTCATTGCGAACGAAGTGAAGCAATCCAGAGAAGCCTATTAATGTGGTATTTACGAAAAGCGTCACTGTAAGCGAAGCAATCCAGAATACTGTTAATCACTGGATTGCTTCGGGCTGCACCCTTACAATGACGGGACTCGACCCTTTTGAGGCAGCCTCTTCCGTCAGAGAGCCTTGCCAGAGATGTTTCTATAAATCTTCTTCTGTTCATATACTGTTTTCTATCTGCAATATTTGATTTTACTGTCTTATCGATGGATTACAATATTTTGGGGATAGTGGTTATTTCACTTGTTTTTCTCCACATAGCATTTGACCGGGACATATTCCATTTTCCATACTCCGGGCATATACCGAATGCAATGGCGATTTGTGATGAAAACTGTCCTTTGACCCGCGTACCGCTTTTCCGCCAATAGCGATTACCCGTTCAGGTATTCCTTTTTCAGGAAGTTTTTTTCTTCAAATTGGGCAGGAAGTATGTGATTATCCCGAGCAGGGGCATGTATGCGCACACCTGATAGACGGTTTCGATATCGTGCAAATCAGCTATTTTTCCAAGTATGGCGGAGGCGATTCCGGCGATTCCGAAAGCAAATCCGAAGAATAGTCCCGACACAAGTCCGAGCTTATAGGGCAGCAACTCCTGTGCATAGAGCAGGATAGCGGGAAAAGCGGATGAAATAATCAGTCCGATTAAAAAACTCATTACTACAGTCCAGAACAGATTTACGTGGGGCATAAGCAGCGTAAAAGGCGCCGCTCCAAGTATGGACGCCCAAATCACATACTTGCGCCCGATCCTGTCGCCGAGAGGACCGCCAAGCAAAGTCCCTATCGCCGTAGCTCCAAGGAAAACAAACAGATATATCTGCGAATCCTGTACAGCGACATTGAATTTTTCAATCAGATAGAACGTATAGTAACTTGACAGACTTGCCATGTAAACATATTTTGAAAAAATCAGCAACAGCAGGATGCTGATAGAAAAAACCACCATTTTCATGGGCAGCGGCGATTCCATTCTGACCTTCATAGGCGTATTTTCCTGTTTCAAAAATTGCAGCCTG
The DNA here is from genome assembly GCA_031267155.1 of Prevotellaceae bacterium. GTDB lineage: Bacteria > Bacteroidota > Bacteroidia > Bacteroidales > UBA932 > JAIRLF01. The sequence goes on from JAIRZR010000434.1 coordinate 1,177, forward strand.
TTTTTATACCAACGACAGACAGGTACGGCGACGATGATGGCAATAAGCGATAAAATTGAAAAAAAGGAAATGTACTGGCGTCCATAAGGCGCTGCCAGAAAAGCAACCAGCAGTGGACCGATAGATCCTCCGAGATTTCCTCCCACCTGAAAGAGAGACTGCGCCATCCCGCGTTTTCCGCCGGAGGCAATGGACGTCAGACGGGAGGCTTCGGGATGCAGTGTGGATGAACCTATTCCGACCATAAAAACCGAACACATCGCCCAGAGAAGAGTCGTGGCAAAAGCCAGCGATATGATTCCGACCAGCGTAAAACATGTCCCTACGGGTAATGACCAGACGTATGGACGCCTGTCGTAAAATAAGCCTATAAGCGGTTGAAATACGGATGCCGATATTTGGTATACCAGAGTAATCAGCCCGATTTGACTGAAACTGAGTCTTAAATCATTCTTCAGTATAGGATAGGATGCTGCAACAACAGACTGCAATACATCATTTAACCCATGTAATATACTTAAACTAAGCAATATGCCTATTGACGGCGCAACTACTCTCTGTTTCATAACCGGCGCAAAGATAACATTTCTTTATTACATAAACCGAATTTCATTTGAACACTCCTAATAAAAGTCCTATCTTTACAAAAAAAAACAGACGGATACGGTAGCGTAGTCGAAAAAATCATTATAGGTACAATTCCTGAAAGGTAACCCGACTTCTGTGGCTTGCGTACCAAAACAATGGGCATTGAAGTGTGTTTGGTCAATCCGAAGAAATTCAGGATGGTTCCCGGTCGTAAGACGGATGCCTGCGGCATACGGACAGTTGAAAATAATTTTCCAGTTGATAAATAATTTTCCAGTAATTCAATTTTTATTTCTAAATTTGCACCGATTTTTATAAGTGAATTTAAAATGAAACACAAACATCTTGCAGTAAACGATCCGGCGGAACTGATATTCGGAAATGCGCCCAAGCCGGTAAAAACACGTCGCGGGCTTGTCATCGGAGGAGGAAAAGTATATACCGAACTGAACTTCACCCTGCCCACAATCACTATCAGCGACAGCACTTTGCCCGAAGTGTACAGGCATTACAGCGAAATAGCCGAGGGAGCGCTTCACCGTGCGGTCGAATTAAACTCAAACGGGCTTATACTTGAGTTCGAAACCCTGCTCGAAATGACGCAGAAACCCGCTATCGGCATCGAAATCGTAAAAATCATGAACGGCATCTGCGAAGAATATTTCCAGAAGCACGGGCTTATTTCCGAGATACGTATTACGCCCAACGATCTGCGCGAATTTGAACGTCCGGCAAAACAGCGGACAACGGCTTTGCTGGAGCCGATGATCGAGCTTTTCGAAGAAGGATTGAAGGAAGGTGGCGACCTTCTGTCTATCGAAAGTACAGGGGGAAAAGAAGTTTCAGACGAAGCCTTAATGATGTGCGATATCAAAACTCTTGTTTTCGCTCTTGCCGTTCTGGGAGTCCGGGACATGCGTTTTTTATGGCAAAAGATGGTGGCTATCACCGGGAAACAGGGAAAAATAGCGGCAGGCGATTCGGCTTGCGGATTTGCAAACACAGCCATGGTGCTTGCCGAAAAGAAATATATACCAAGAGTTTTTGCGGCTTTGGTACGTGTGATATCCGTTGTCCGCTCCATCGTCGCCATCGAGGAAGGAGCCGTGGGACCCGATAAGGACTGCGCTTACGAAGGGCCTTTTCTTAAGGCAATTACCGGTATTCCAATCTCTATGGAAGGAAAAACGGCTGCCTGCGCACACCTCAGCCCGATTGGCAACATCGCTTCTGCCTGCACAGATTTGTGGAGTAATGAATCGGTGCAAAACATCATGCTCCTCTCCGGAATGGCGCCGACGGCATATCTCGAACAGCTTGAATATGACGTGCGTCTGATGAATGAAGCCCTGAAGGAAGGAACTGTCCCGACTCATGTACTGCAGCATCTTATGGTTGCTTCGGATATTTACACCGACCCTCAGGCTCTGATACTTGCGCCCGAAAACGTGATCCGTATTTCGAAAGTCATGGTGAAAAACGATTCTTATGTGGCCAATGCGAGGGACGGCGCGCTTGAAGCCCTGAATATCATGGACGAAGCGATACAGTCGGGGCAAATGAAGATTTCGGACATGGAAACCGTTTATCTTGTCAGTTTGCGCGACGAGCTGAACAGTATTCCCGACAGCGAAAGCGATTTTGTCGAGATGATGATGCCACTGATAGACAAAAGTAAATTCATTCCGGAAGAATATGGACTTTAGGAGTTAAGAACTAAGAGTTAATAAAAATACAGTTATGACGTCAAAAGAAACAGTGTTGCAGTCCTTGAATCACAAGTCGGGCGGGCGGATTCCGGTCGATTTTGGGGCTACATCCGTTACAGGGATTCATTGCAGGGTGGTAGAGGCTTTGCGCCGCTATTACGGTTTGGAAAACAGACCTGTAAGAATTATCGAGCCGTTTCAGATGCTGGGAGAGGTCGATGAGGAATTGCAGAAAATTATCGGTGTTGATGTTGTCGGCATCTGGGGACGGCAAAATATGTTCGCAATTGACGAAACCCGCTTACACGAACAGGTTACGCCCTGGGGACAGACTGTTCTGGTGGCGGAAGGGATTGATCTTACGCCGGATAAAAACGGGGATGTGTATATCTACGCCAAAGGAAACCGCAGTTTTCCGCCCTGCGCTGTCATGCCGGAAGCCTGTTTTTTTGTAAACGCTATCGAGCGGGGCGGCGCTGTGGACGATGAAAACCTGTCGGTGAGCGATAATCTCGAAGAATTTGGATATATAAGCGACGAAGACCTGTCGCATTTTGCTCGTGAAGCGGATAAAGCCGCCGCAACGGGAGCCGCCGTTGTTGCCGCTTTTGGCGGGACGGCGCTGGGCGACATCGCATTTGTTCCCGGAATGGGTCTGGAGCAGCCGAAAGGAATACGTTCGGTTCCCGAATGGTACATGTCCACTGTCCTGCGTCAGGATTATATCAGTCAGATATTTGAAAAACAAACGGATATCGCTGTCGAGAATTACCGTTTGCTGTGGGAAAAAATCGGGAATAAAGTGGATGTAGTATTCACCTGCGGAACGGATTTCGGTACGCAAACCTCGCAATTCTGTTCCGTCGAAACATTTAACGAACTCTGGCTGCCTCACTATAAACGGATGAACGACTGGATTCATCAAAATACTTCGTGGAAAGTCTTCAAGCATTGCTGCGGCTCGATTGTTCCGCTTATACCTTCGCTGATAGATGCGGGATTCGACATCCTGAATCCTGTACAGATCAATGCAAAAGACATGGATTCACAGCGGCTTAAAGACGAATTTGGCGATTCGGTAACTTTCTGGGGCGGCGGAATAGACACGCAGAAGGTATTGCCCGCCGGAACTCCCGGAGAGGTAAGGGAGCATGTCAGGAAACAGTGCGGGATTTTCGGTAAAAACGGCGGTTTTGTATTCAATTCCGTCCACAACATTCAAGCCAACGTGCCGATAGAAAACGTGGTGGCAATGATCGAAACGCTGTCGGAATTGAAATAAACTATTTATATTATAATATATGGAAAATATTGATAAACTGTATGAGGCTATTTTGAAAGGAAATCTTCCTTTAGCTGTCGAAATGACAAAAATGGCCATTGAACAGAAAATGGATCCGAAGTCCATTATTGACAACTACATGTCGAAAGCGATGGACGAAATAGGTTCGCGTTTCGAAAATGGAAAGGCGTTTGTTCCCGAGCTGCTTATGTCCGCCCGTGCGATGAAAGGCGCTCTGGAACTGCTGAAACCCATGCTTGCCAACAGCGATATCCCCAGAGCGGGCACTATTGTTATCGGAACGGTCAAAGGCGATTTGCACGATATCGGTAAAAATCTGGTTGCTTCGATGCTCGAAGGCAGCGGATTCGAAGTGATTAACCTTGGCGTGGATATTTCGTCCGAAAAATTTGCCGCCTCGGTTGTGGAACATAAAGCCAATATCCTGTGTCTGTCTGCCCTGCTTACCACTACGATGAACTATATGAAAGAAGTGATTCGGGCGATCGAAGCGGCGGAAATCAGAAATCAGGTCAGGATAATGATTGGCGGCGCCCCCATAAGTTCCGCTTTTGCAAAGGAGATCGGCGCCGACGGATACAGCAGTAACGCCAACGCCGCCGTGTCGGTGGCTAAACAATTGCTCGCCGTGTAAATTAATGCCCGCAATGGACGACAATTGCATTGCTTACAGCGAAGTAGAACTATCGCCCGAAGAAGTGCTTAAAGAAATAGGGTACGGGGAATCGCTTCCGGACAGTGAGGTTCAGGAAGTGATTCTCCACTTACTGGCTCTGCTCAGGCGCGAAGTGAAACCCCGCTATGTCTGTCTGATTTCCGAAGGCTGGGTGGAGGGAACGGTTGCCGTCCATATCCAAAACCATGTATTGAACACCGGACCGACGATTAGCCGTTTACTGGAAAAATCATCTTCCTTTGCCGTTTTTGCAGCCACTGCCGGCGCCGAATTTGAACAGATCACACAGGAATATAAAAAGACGGACGACATTCTTGTGCACTATATACTGGACATCATGGGAACGGCAATTGTGGAAAAGGTCGGCGACTGTATCGAATCGAAACTGGAAAAATCCTTGCCGGATATGCTTCATACACACCGTTTCAGCCCGGGATACTGCAACTGGCATCTGACCGAACAGCGGAAAATTTTTTCCCTGCTGGGAGATCGTCCCTGCGGCATTAGCCTGTCGGACGTTTGCCTGATGAATCCAATCAAATCAATCAGCGGAATCATAGGCGTCGGAAAAGAAGTGCAAACCCGAAAATATGCCTGCCAGTATTGCGAACTCGAAACTTGCTATAAACGGAAAAAATGAAGATATTT
>JAIRZR010000004.1 GCA_031267155.1 Prevotellaceae bacterium
TCAATACTAATATGAGTGAAACCTGCTTTATCACACTCCGCATCGCTACTCTCTCTTTACTGTTACTCTCCCTGTACATTTTGCTCCTTATGAACAAAGATTTGTCCAAATGGTTTAACTTAGGGACGTGAAATAAATAAGGTGTAACAGTTTCATGATACTGTAATATAATGCTCATTGCGAAATTGCCCGCAGGGCATCAATATCAATAGAAAGCCGTTTACCTCCAGCCACAAGCCTTTTAAGGCTTGCACGCGATGGCAAATGGCGGAATTATTTACAAAATATCCTCACATTCAACCTCTAACGGGCCCTAACGGGGTTGTGGTGTGGAATGCTTGTTTGCTCCGTTATCCTGACGGCTATGCCCTGACAGGGTTGAACGTGAGGACGAATCAGAATAACGGTATTATATATTATTTATATTTTATCCCTTAGCATGGGGACAAATTTGAATGGATCACTGTAGTGTGAAGTTACATAGTCATTATCGGATATTTTATCTATTATAGTCATTATCTGCGTACTTCCGTCTCCGACGGGAGCGACCAGACGTCCGCCTGCGCCGAGCTGGTTCAAGAGTGTTTGAGGAATTTGCGGGATAGCTGCCGTTATCAAAATTTTTTTGAATGGAGCATAATTCTCCTTTCCTTCGTAACCGTCGCCCCAATAGGAATTTATCGAATATCCAAGTTGCCTGAATATGCGGCAGGCGCCAAGATATAACTCCTTCAATCTTTCGATGGTATAAACATTTGCGCCCATTTCTGCCAGAACGACAGCCTGATATCCGGAACCCGTTCCGATTTCGAGCACCCTGTCGAACTTTTGCAACTGCAGCAGTTCCGTCTGGATGGCAACCGTAAACGGCTGGGAAATGGTTTGACCGCCGGCTATGGAAAAAGGTTTGTCTTCGTATGCCTGAGTCTCAAAACCCTTGGGAATAAAAACATGTCGGGGAATTTTAGCCATGACATTCAGTACATTGACGTCGCTTATTCCTTTTTCTTTAAGCCTGTCAACCATTATACTTCTTAAGCCTGTCAAGATCAGCGATTCTTTCACGGTCGGTTAAATTACAATCTGTTTAAGCCTGTCAACCGTTATTTCGGTAAAACTGTTTATAATAATGTCAGTTTCAGTCAGTCTCTCCTTTGGCAGAGAAGTTGCTACCCCAATTACCTTCATTCCCGCCGCCCGGGCTGCCTCTATTCCCGCCAGAGCATCTTCGAACACTATGCAATTTTCAGGCTCAATATTCAACAGTTCAGCAGATTTAAGGTAAATATCCGGAGCAGGTTTTGCCTTTTTCACCATGGCGGCAATAACCACGACGTCGAAACAGTTTCGAATCTGCAATTTATCCAGCACAAAATCAATATTTTCGATAGGAGCGGAAGAACCCACTGCCGTGAGAATACCGTTTGCTTTCAGGTCTTTGAGCAGTTCAATCAGGCCGTTAAGCGGTTTTATATGAGGTTCGTATATTTGACGGTAATATGCTTCCTTTCCATTGGCAAGTTCCCTGTGCCGTTCCCTGCTTTCGTTGGGAAACAGCTCTGCCATAAGTTCTTCGTTTCCCCTGCCGAACATTTCGGGGACAAGCCTTATCCCGTACCGGCTAAAATATTCGGCAAAAGCGCGTTCGTGATAATGGGCGTTGTCAACCAGCACCCCGTCCATGTCAAAAATTACTGCAATCATGTTTTTTATTTGGATTTTTTCCCAAAAACCGATATGTTTATATACCGTTTCGGATTTTCTTTAATATCTGACAATAAAGCATTAAGACTGTTCAGGGAGTTTGCAAGATTATCGTATATCGATTCGTCGTATATCAGTTTGCCGGCGCTTCCCGTACCCGAATTTACCTTGTCAACCACGGTTTTCAGTTCATCGACAAGCTGTGTCAGCTTAATGGTTTTCAGCGAATCGCTTAATTCGGCAAAATTATCGATGATATGATTTATCTTCCCCCCTTTATCTTTAAGGTTTGAAGTTATGGAATCTATGTTTTCCAGCGAAGACACGAGGCTCGACCTGCTCTTGTTCAGGGCTGCCGACAGCTGGGAAATGTTTTGCATCGTATGTTCGAGATGTGAAATTCCCTTTGATAAGCTGCTGATGTTTTCGTCTGAAAATAACCTGTTTATATTCTTAAACGTCGAATCTGCATCCCTGATCGTCCTGTTAAGATTGTCCTTGATCGAAGGCAAATCGTCCATAAAGAGAGAAAACATGTCGTCTTCCTTGTCCGACATGATTGGCGCATTGTCGTGCAGTGATGCGGGCGAATCTCCGATTTTGATCTTGATAGCCTTATTTCCCATAATATCGGAACTGTAAAGATAAGCTACAGAATTTTCGGGAATGCTGTAATTCGACTTGATTTGAAGTTCTACCTTGAACTTTTTGTTCTCCTGATCGAGCCGTATTCTGCTGACAGTTCCCACCTTCATACCTTTTATATATACCTGTGCAGTCGTCTGCAATCCTTCAATATCATCGTAAACGGCATAAAATCTGTTTACTTTATTGAAAATATCCTTTCCCTTCAGAAAATTCATCCCCCATACCAGAGCTATCAGCGTAACAGCAAAATAAGCGCCTATTTTAATTTCTTTTGACAATCTCATTTCTATATACTTTAATTCTTAAAAGATGGTACAAACATATATAAAAAATATGAATCCCGAACCCCAATATTACAGACAGGAATATAATCAGCTATTTATCAAAATACTGTGTCTGTTCTCAAATCTGCAGTTTTTCCGAATTATTTACGCCGATTTCTTTCGCAGGAACGTTTTTACGGTATTCTCTCCTGTCCTTTGCCGGTAAACGTACATTCGCCTTTGTCGATAAATGCAGTTTTGAGATGCCGTTTCCTTTCATATCATAAAATTCTAAACGATTTATACTGTTGACATATATTCAATTAATGATTGACTGTAATAAATTGTGAATAACTTTTTTTTACGGGAACCCTCATTATCGTTACCTTTGCGCGTTTTTTAGTACAATTTGGTATTATGGATGCAGCAAATTACAAAGATGAAAGTATCATTACATTAGAATGGCAGGAACATATCCGCAGGAGACCCGGGATGTATATCGGGAAACTTGGCGACGGAACGTCTCATGATGACGGCATATATGTTCTGCTCAAGGAAGTTATCGACAATTCTATTGATGAATATATAATGGGATTCGGAAAAACCATAGCGATCTCAATTTCGGAAAACAGGGAGGTGAGGATTCGCGATTTCGGACGTGGAATCCCGCTGGGCAAGGTAACCGATGTGTCCTCGAAAATGAATACGGGAGCAAAATACGATTCAAACACCTTTCAAAAATCCGTCGGTCTTAACGGAGTGGGTATAAAGGCGGTGAACGCCCTCTCGTCTCTATTCGAAATAACTTCGTTTCGTGACGGACAGTATGTAAAAGCACGTTTCAGTCAGGGCATTTTGCTGGATGAGGAACAGGGCGAAACAGAGGAGGGAAACGGCACTTTGGTGATGTTTTCTCCGGACGAACTGCTTTTCGGCTCGTTCGATTTCAATTCCGACTATATTGAAATCATGCTGAAAAATTACTCGTTTCTGAATGCCGGACTGAAAATAACGTTTAACGGTACATGCTACTGCTCGCAAAACGGACTTCTCGACCTGCTCAACAACAACCTGAACGAAGAGCCTCTCTATGAACCGGTGCATCTGAAATCACAGGATATAGAAGTCGCGATAACACATGCATCCGGCTATGGCGAAAGCTTTTATTCCTTTGTAAACGGACAGCATACGCCCCAGGGCGGCACCCATCTTTCGGCATTCAAGGAGGGTTTGGTGAAGACAATCAAGGATTTTTATAAGAAGGATTTCGACCCCGACGACGTCCGCACGTCCATGGTTGCCGCAATCAGTATCAGGGTGCAGGAGCCTGTATTTGAGTCTCAGACAAAGACCAAGCTGGGTTCAAAAGACATGGGCGCCGGATGTCCTACAATAAAAAACTTTGTCATCGATTTTCTGAAGCAAACCCTGGACAATTATCTCCATAAGCATCCGGATATGGCTGATACGCTGCTGCGTAAAATCATAGACGCCGAAAAGGAACGCAAAGCCATTTCCGGGATAAAAAAACTTGCGCGCGAAAGGGCAAAGAAAGCGAATCTGCACAATAAAAAGCTAAGAGATTGCAGGGTACACTATAACAGCAAGAATGAGAATTTCGAAAAGTCCACTCTTTTTATTACCGAGGGCAACTCGGCAAGCGGTTCGATAACTAAATCAAGAGACGTTAATACCCAGGCGGTTTTCAGTCTAAGGGGGAAACCGAAAAATACTTTCGGCATTACGAAACGCATTGTGTACGAAAATGAAGAATTTAATCTCCTGCAGGCGGCTCTGGATATCGAGGAAGATCTCGACAATCTCCGCTATAACAAGGTAGTTATCGCTACCGACGCCGATGTCGACGGGATGCATATACGCCTGCTGATTATAACCTTTTTCCTCAACTTTTTCCCCGACCTGATACGGCAGGGACACCTGTATATACTTCAAACTCCGCTGTTCAGGGTTCGAAACAAGAAGAAAACCGTGTACTGCTACAGCGATGAGGAAAAGGAACGGGCAATCAGGAAACTGGGAACGGTGGAAATTACCCGCTTTAAAGGTCTCGGAGAAATTTCCCCCGACGAATTTGCCGGCTTTATCGGAGAAAATATCCGCCTTGATTCCGTTAAACTGGGTAAAAATGACCTGATTCAGGATTTGATGACTTTCTATATGGGTAAAAATACGCCCGACAGACAGGGCTTTATAATCGAAAACCTTAGATCCGACGAGGAACTCGGAATGTGATGACGATTCGTTTTCTGTATTCGCTAAAGCAATGATTTTTCTGTCTGAATCGGGATTTTCAGGGATGCGAAATAAATGTTTAATTTATACATCTGGGGGCAAATCCCTCGCCTTTAGGCGAAGACTTTAGTTTGAAAAAGCTTTGGAAGAGAGGTCGCTTCAAAATGGTCGGTGTCCGTCATTGCGAGGGCGCAGCCCGAAGCAATCCAGTGATTAAC
>JAIRZR010000006.1 GCA_031267155.1 Prevotellaceae bacterium
TGTATATTATTCATTTTATATTCGTTACATCTTATATTTTCTAATGGTGTCCATTAGAAACAAGAAACGTATAATGCCTATTATCAATTTATTATATTCTAATGGACATTTTGGGTTAACTGCCACGTCCAATTGCCCGTCAGGGCATCAATATCAATAGAAAAACCATTTATCTCCCGGCACAAGCCTTAGAAGGCTTGCACGCGAGAGTAAATATCGAATTGTTTCTTTCAATAACAGTTCCGGACGGAGTGCGAAACGGTCATCGTGTGCAACCCTTAAAAGGGTTATGGTACGTATTTCCCTGTTTCTACTGATGTTAATGCCCTACAGGTAGTTTTCTTACTGTATTCATAATCCAATAACAAATTATAATTTTACAAATACAAAAGTAAAAATTATTTCCGAAACAAAATTCTTTAATTTAATGGATGAAGGGTTAATTCTTTTTTGTTTATTCCGCACCGCTATAGAACCCATTTTTCTTGGCGCCTCAAAATAATATTTCACCGCATGTAATAAAAAAATATTACTTTTGCGGCAAATTATTTAGTACATAAACTGAGAATATGAAGAAAATTTTATCGCCTTTTATTATGATTCTGGTAAGCAGTCTGCTTACTGATTGTTTTACGCAAGTCTCTGTATTGGAAGCAAGCAAACGTAAATCCGAAATTACCAGCGAATGGACAGACCGCGCCCAGTTTTCGGGAACGGGAGTCGGACCGCAGGGAAAAAACATGATCTGGTCGCGAAGTTCGGCTAAAGTATGGGAAGAAGCGTACCCTGTCGGGAACGGAAAACTCGGAGCAATGATATTCGGGGGAGTTGCGGACGAACGCCTGCAACTGAACGAGAATACCGTGTGGGACGGCTTGCCTCTGGATCCCAACAATCCCGAAGGACTGAAAGCATTGCCGGAGATACAGCGGCTGCTGTTCGAGAACAAAAATAATGAAGCTGTCCAGCTTGCCGAACGAACCATGATGGGAAATCCGGCAGGAGTCAACTCCTATCAGTCTCTGGGAGAATTATGGTTTGACACTCCGGAGCTTAAAGCGGAAAACTATGTAAGAAACCTCGACCTTTCCACTGCCGTCGCAACAGTGAAATACACTTCGGACGGAGTAACATATACGCGCGAATATTTCGCTTCGGCTGTTGATAATGTGATTGCTGTAAGAATCAGCGCCGACAAAAAGAACAGAATCAGTCTTAATCTTACATTGAGAAGGGAACAGGACGCCGAATGTATAGAACTGCCTGCTTCCGCAGCCTCGACTGTTAAAAAACATGTCCCCTCAAACATCAATTCTGCCTCGCTGCTTCTCAAAGGGCGGATTTCTTCCAGCCCCGACCGTACAGGTTTTGCGGCACAGGTAAGCGCATTAGCCGAAAATGGCAGGGCAGATTTCGTGTACGATTCGCACAGTCAGACAAACATGATCTCCGTAAAGGACGCCGACGTACTCACACTGTATATTGCCGGAGCGACAGATTATCCGGGAATGGAAAATCTTGCCAGAGGAATAAAGGAATTTTCGGGAGATCCTGCGAATAAATGCAATGAAACCATCGCGAAAGCGCTTGGCAAACCATACGCTCAACTGAAAGCGGAACATGTTGCCGATCATCAGAAGTATTTCAGCCGCGTTGATCTGGATCTGGAAAAGCCTGCTGCCGAAATTGAAGCCCTTCCCACAAGCGAGCGTCTGGATCTGGCGCGTAAAAGCGGCAAGCCCGATTTGGGTCTGGTGGAGACTTATTTCCAGTTTGGACGCTATCTGCTGATTGCTTCTTCCCGTCCGGGAGGGATGCCCGCGAATCTTCAGGGAATGTGGGCATGGCAGATGTATGCTCCCTGGAATGCGGATTTTCATACCAATATCAATTTCCAGATGAATTACTGGCCTGCGGAAATCACAAATCTTTCCGAACTGCATATTCCCATGTTCGATTTGATTGACGTGATGATAAAGCCCGGAGAACGAAGCGCCAAGGTAATATACGGCGCAGGCGGCTGGGTGGTGCACCATCTTACCGATGCATGGGGTTTCACCGCGCCCGCCGACGGTCCCCAGGGAATATGGCCTGTGGGATCGGCATGGCTCGCGCAGCATCCCTGGGAACACTACATCTTCACCGGCGACAGGGATTTCCTTGCCCGGCGCGCATATCCAATAATGAAGGGCGCGGCGCGTTTCATCATGGATTTTCTGGTTGAAGCGCCTGCGGGAACAGCATATTCGGGCAAACTGGTTACAAATCCATCGTACTCTCCGGAAAACACGTTTATCCTCCCCAATGGCGAACATTCGGTATTTACTTATGGGGCTACCATGGATCTGGAAATTATCCACAATCTTCTTAGCAACTGTATCGAAGCATGCAGGATACTGAAAACGGACAGCGATTTTCGCCGCGAATGTGAAAAGACCCTGAAACGTCTGCCTGCCATACAGATCAGCAAAACAACGGGACGTATTCTGGAATGGGCGGAAGATTACAGGGAGGCCGAGCCGCATCACCGCCACACTTCACACCTGTTCGGACTGCATCCCGGAAATCAGATAACCGTAGTCGGTACTCCCGATCTGGCGGAAGCCGCCCGCAAAACGCTGCTCGCCCGCGGCGACGACGGAACAGGCTGGGGACTGGCATGGAAAATCAATATGTGGAACCGTTTGCATGACGGCGACCATGCGTTCAAACTCTTGTCGGTGCTCTTAAGCAGCAAGACTTTACCGAATATGTTCGACGATCATCCTCCTTTTCAGATTGACGGCAATTTCGGAGCTGCGGCAGCCATTGCCGAGATGCTCGTTCAAAGCCATTTACCCACGTCCGACGGCTCTTTCGATATCTATTTGTTGCCGGCTCTCCCGAAGGACATGGCAAACAAAGGCTCGGTAAAGGGTTTACGTGCGCGGGGAGGGTTTATCATAGACCTTTCATGGGAAAACGGTAAACTGTCGAAAGCGGTTATTTTGTCCACACTGGGCGGTAAACTGCATCTCCGTACAAAAAGCCATAATAAGGTTTACAATACTAAGAAGGATGAACTTGTTACTGTAAACGGCAATCTGGATCGGGATTAAAAGAATTATATAAACATTTATATGTTATTTATTTTTCATCCCTATAAAAACAGCAATTATTTTGACGACGTAGGGGCGGTCCTTGCTGTCGCCCCTAATCCGGATAAAGACTGCGCCGGGCGAGGGTTCGGACAAAAGGGGCTCTGTTCCAATTCTCATTGTTTCTTCTGCAAATTGACAGTATAGTTCTTATATTTAAAGAGAATATTTTCACCCCGGTTCTGGATTGTTCTGCTTCCATTGAAACCGTCGAATGTGATATTATCTCCTTCGATATAATAATTGCAGGGACCGCAAGGAGGTCTCAAAATTCTCATTTAACCACTCTAATCTTTTATTATCCTCTGTATATTCACACTTCGTATTTCTCCAATACTCACAAAATTTGATTGGATCTTTTCTCCAAATGTCGTAATTCTTATTTATAATATTAGTGATAGTGATTACGTAATGTATGTAATCCCGAACGCATGATATCTTTAAGTTTCTTTCTTAGAAGCTGAAGATTTTCTGATTCGTATCCGGTAACTTAAACTTTTAGTTATTGCTAATTCATTTGTCGATTCTTCGATGATCTTTCGGTGTGCCTTCAGTGATCCTTCGGTGATCATTTTGTGATTCGCCTAAACTGCAGGTTGAAGTCCAAACCCCGATTTTCCCGTTCAGGGGATTTTTTATTTTCCGTCGCATCGCGCAATTCAAAATTCAAAATTCCTTCAGTTCCTCTACCACATTACCCGGCAGATCGGATATCGAAACAACGATTTTGCCGTAATTAAAACTGTCGTTATTCTGTTCGGCAGTGTAAATCCAGACATATCCCGAGATGTCTGGGCATGCCTGACCTTCCTCTATCAGGGTGCCCACAGTGTCATCGTCCGCTTCAATCCTGACAGTGTCGCCTGCCTGTCCGGAATAGTTCGACAGGTCGATGCCTTTAATCTCTGGAACATTGAGATAATCGGCCACAGCGACAATAAACGGGGTTTGCCTTTCTTTTTGACAATCTCGCCGTAAACATCCTTAGTTTCGGGAGATTTGGTCGCAGACTTCGCATAAATTACAGCCTGACGGAATCGCCGGTGTGTGTGCAAAAATCATGCCAGAATAATTAAGGACATGTAAGCCGTTTACAGCTACCGTTTTTGTTCCCATTCTTTCATCTAAATTTAAACATTTCATCCTTTACCCCGTTTACTCAAATTCCATTTTCTGTTTATGATTTCGAAGTGCAAAATAGTAATAAAATTTAATCTGCAATTCTTTTTTAATTATTCTGCAAAAGTAATCATTCCGGTATGATAAGGGTGTGTATCTCATTTAATTTTTATCCGTCTGTGTGGAAATCAAAAATTTTCATGTACATTTGCGGCGAAAAATTCCGTGACAGATGCGAAATAAATTGAAGATTGGAATAGTGGGAGGAGCCGGATATACAGCGGGAGAGCTTCTTAGAATATTGATAAATCATCCCTGTGCGGATGTGGAATTTGTGTACAGCACCTCGAATCCGGGGAAAGCCGTCAGTTATATACATACTGACTTGTTGGGAGATACTGACCTGTGTTTCACAGATGAACTTAAACCGGTAGACGTCCTTTTCATGTGCCTTGGACACGGGATTTCGAGAGAATTTTTGTCCGGCAATCATCTTGATGAACATACAAAAGTCATTGATCTGGGGAGTGATTTCCGTATTGATACGGTATTTGAAGAAAGCAGAGATTTCGTTTATGGACTTCCGGAAATAAACAGGCAGCAGATAATTGAAGCGCAGAGCATTGCCAATCCCGGATGTTTTGCTACAGCCATACAGCTGGCTTTGCTTCCCCTGGCTTCGGCAAACCTCTTAAACAGCGAAGTCCATATAAATGCAATCACAGGTTCCACGGGAGCAGGACGTTCTCTGAGCGAGACCGCGCATTTCAGCTATCGCGAGAATAACATATCCATATACAAGGCTTTTACGCATCAGCATCTCAAGGAAATAAACAAAACCCTGAAACAGATACAGGGAAACATTCCCGATTTGAATTTCATTCCTTTAAGAGGAAATTTTACGCGGGGTATCTTTGCATCCCTGTACACCGAATGTGCTGAAGATGAAAATAATATTGTGAAACTGTACCGGGATTTTTACGCCGCTCACCCCTTTACCCATGTGGCGGACAGGGCGCTGAGTTTAAAGGATGTTGTGAACACAAACAAATGTCTGCTGAATATTAACAGACATGGCAATAAAATCCTTGTTACAAGCATTATAGACAACCTGATAAAAGGAGCTTCGGGACAGGCTATACAGAATATGAACCTGATGTACGGACTTGATGAAGATTGCGGTTTAAGGCTTAAGCCATCAGGTTTTTGATTGATTTATAAGAAAATAAATATTGATAAACATGAATAATAAAGTATTGCTGGCATTCAGTGGAGGTTTGGATACATCTTTCTGTGTCCGGTATTTGAAAAATGAAAAAAATCTGGAAGTGCACACCGCTCTGGTAAACACCGGAGGTTTCAATCGGGAAGAATTGGAACTTATTGAGAAAAAAGCGCTTGACCTGGGAGCCGTTTCCCATATCAACATCGACAGGGTTAAGGAATTTTACGAAAAAGGCATTAAGTATATGATCTTTGGAAATTCCCTGCGACAAAACACCTATCCCCTGTCCGTCAGTTCCGAACGTATATTTCAGGCTCTGGCTATTGTTGATCGTGCAAGGGAAATCGGGGCTGCGTATGTTGCTCATGGAAGCACGGGCGCCGGTAACGATCAGGTGCGTTTCGATCTGGTGTTTCAGGTAATTGCGCCCGAAATCGAAATACTTACCCCCATTCGCGACCTCCGTCTTTCGCGACAGGAAGAAATCGACTATCTGGCAAAACAGGGTTATGGCTATAGCTGGGAAAAGGCAAAATACTCTATAAACCAGGGACTGTGGGGAACAAGCGTTGGAGGCGCGGAAACGCTCTCGTCCGAAGGCGTACTTCCCGAAGAAGCATATCCCGTTCAGGCAGTTAAACAGGGTAAAGAAAAAATAAGCATTGAATTTGAGAATGGCGAACCTGCAGGCATCAATGGCAAAAGACTCTCTCCGGAACTTGTTATCAGGGAGATAGAAAATATAGCTGCTCCGTTCGGAACAGGCCGCGACATACATATCGGCGACACAATTATTGGAATCAAGGGACGTGTAGGTTTCGAAGCGGCGGCTGCCCTGATAATTATAAATGCGCACAGGCTGCTGGAAAAGCACGTCCTCACAAAATGGCAGCAATACTGGAAAGACCAGATCGGCAACTGGTACGGAATGATGATGCACGAAGCTCAGTATCTGGATCCTGTCATGCGCGATATGGAAGCGTTTCTGCAGTCTTCGCAGAAATATGTAAGCGGCTCCGTTGATGTGATTTTGCAGCCATATCATTTCAATGTTACAGGCTGCAGAACGGAGCATGATCTTATGTCCTCGAAATTCGGGGAATATGGAGAAATCAATAAGGCATTTACCGGAGAGGATGTCAGGGGGTTCACAAAAATACTGTCGAATCAGATGAAAATCTATTACTCCGTCAATTCCGGAGAAGAAAATTAGTCGAATTATATGAATAGAAACTGGCTGACAGTTGGGGTAAATTTCGTCATATTACTGTTCCTGCAGATCTTTGTCTGCAATGCTGTATATCTCGGGATTTACCTTAATGTTCAGATATATCTGATGTTTATTCTGTTTCTTCCTGTAAATTTCTCAAAATCGCTGGTGCTGTTTCTGTCGGCGCTGATGGGATTCTGTATAGATTTATTTTCGGGCGAACTCGGACTGCACATGGCCGCCTGTACGCTGACCGCTTATGTGAGACCGTATTTACTTAAAAGAATATCAACCAGCGACGAACTCGAAATTCCTCCAATCAACAAAATCCATTTCGGACAATATCTCATATATACGGGAACGCTTGTTATCCTGCATCATTTGCTCTTATTTTCTTTGGAAACATTCAACTTGAGAGATATTTTTTTCGTTGTGACAAGAACATTGCTCAGTGCGGTTTTTAATATCATTCTGATTGGACTTGCACGGGTAGTAGTGACCCGTATTTAGCTGTAAGCATCTTTTACTAACCGTTAATTTCGGATTCCAAATTCCGATAAGTTTCCAAGTTTTCATCAACTGTAAACATAATGATTTATCATTAGAACAGATACCGGTCTTGATGATGAACGGATTTTGGAAATCCTTCGTTCAAGCGTTGAAGAATGAAGTTCCGTGTTAAACCATTTGGACAAATCTTTGTTCATAAGGAGCAAAATGTACAGGGAGAGTAACAGTAAAGAGAGAGTAGCGATGCGGAGTGTGATAAAGCAGGTTTCACTCATATTAGTATTGA
>JAIRZR010000012.1 GCA_031267155.1 Prevotellaceae bacterium
AGTATGAAAAAAGTTTTATTTATCGGGATTGATTTCTCAAAAAAGACGTTTGATGCAACGTTAATGCATCATGACCGGCTCGAAGAGATGCATCACAAAGCATTCGACAACACTGAGGCGGGGTATTCGGAAATGTTACGCTGGATAAAAAACAAACAAAAGAACTGAAAGATGCATGGCTGTTTTGTGGAGAGTGTACAGGACTGTACAGTGTAATGTTAAGTATTTACCCGGTAAAAAAAGGTCTGTTCATGTGGCTTGAAAACCCGCAGCAGATAAAGCGCTGCATGGGGCTGAAACGCGGAGGAAACGATAAGGATGCAGGTGGAGGTATAGCCATGTATGCCTTTCCGTTATCGGGACAGGGCGACATGCCATGCACTTCCGGACAGGAATATTCAGTCGTTAATACTTTATTTTTCTTTCAGGGAACGTCTTTTTCGCAACAGGCACAGGCTGGAAGTGTCGTCGGGCGAACTGCGCAAAGTATTGAAAAGAGATCCTGTTTCCCGTCCCGGTATCAGGCAGTATGCCGAACGTAAAAAGGCGGAAGGAAAAAATAGCTGGATAATATTGAATAATGTCAGAAACAAATTAATTCACAGGATTTTTGCAGCTGTAAAAAGAGGAAATGAATACAGCGTGGATTATTTTAACGAATTACAGAAAAAAGCTGTGTAACACGCATTTGAAAAAACATGGAAAATGACTCTGTTTGACAGTAAAAAAAGTATAGAAAATTTTATCATTTATTGCAAAAAATATGTGAAGAACTGTACATTTTGGGCTCTGAAAACAAAAAATAATGTAAATTTTATTTGTCTGATTAACCGTATCTTATAAATTACATGAATCTTTTTTCACTGTTTTATGAAAAAAAAAAAATTGGAGAAGAATACCCCGTGCTGCACTTTGCTTGCACGGGGTTATCCAAATTGGACACCTACGGCGTCAAAAAGACGTGAAGCATTTCTACATTTTTATCTCACAATTTTAGCCCGCGCACAGTATAGGTTTATGCTCACGACCAAACCGAATGATTATGCTGCTCTTGCACACCAATTCAGCTTCTGTTCAGTGAATCGGATATTTGGTGAACAATTTTATCGAGTCCCTTTTTGATTTTACCCTTAAACACCGTCTTCATCATCAAATTGAGTTTGGCTTTGAAAACAATTCTGATACGGGTATCGTCGGGAGCGATTTCCTTCAACTGCAGCCAAATGAAAAAATCGACAGGAGAATATTTATATCCCGTATATTTTATGGTCTTGTACGGTTCCCTGTCAATAATTTGAACGCCCACTTCAATTCCCTTGACTTTGAAGGAACACGTGTCCTGCGTACTTTGAAAATCTTCAACATCCCTAATCGGCGCGCTTGAAGCCATTTGCGAAAAAAAACTCATATCCGCCATCAAACCGTATACCTGTTCCGCGCTGCGATTTATTTTTACTATGTCGCTGATAAATTCATCCATTGTTTAATTCGTTTTATATTTTCTTGCGATCAAATCTTTAAGGAACGATACTGTCCCGTCTATTCCCAATACCGAAACATCTATCGAAAAATTATATGACGAAGCCATTCCCCACAGTTTATTTGTATAATAATTATAGTATGCCGCCCGCGATTTGTCCATCCTGGCAATCAGTTCCCTTGCCCTCGCCTCGCTCACATTTCCTCTTTCCGCGACCTGTTTTACGCGCCTGTCGGGAGTGTTGTGAATAAAGAAGCTCAGGCAGTCGGGATTGTCTCTCAGAACATAGTCGGAACAGCGTCCTATAATCACGCACGATTCCTTTTTCGCCAGGCTGCGTATGGTTTCGCTCTGCAGCAGAAACAGTTTCTCGTTCGAAAGTATGTCGTCGCACGGGATATACATTCCCGGTGGAGAAAATCCCGCCGAAAAAGCGTATGAAAGTCCGCTTGATTCCCGTTCGTCGGCTTTTTCGAATACTTCGGGACATAATCCGCTGTCATGCGCGGCAACATAAAGCAGTTCCCTGTCGTAGTATGAAATATTCAGTTCGCCTGCAAGCTTTTTGCCGATTGCGCTCCCGCCGCTTCCAAATTGCCTGCCTATACTAAGCACTATATTATTATTCATAGCATCATAAAATTTTTTGTAAAAGTACTGTTTATTTTTTAATAACACTGCATTTTATATTAACCGGGCGTCTCCGGCTTACCAGAATTTTGTGCTGTACCAAAAAAAAATAATAATTTTGCGGCCTGTTATGACATTAATTGATAATAAAAATGGAGACAAAAGAAGTAAATGAAGAAGGAGTAGAATCGTTCATTATCGTTAATCCGATATACGATACAGTGTTTAAAAGACTGATGGAAAATCAGCGGATAGTGAAATTTTTCCTCGGTACCATACTTGAACAGCAAATAGAGGATGTATCCGTTTTGCCGCAGGAGTTTACCTATGTAAGAAAGGGGGAAATGATTGTTGACACCAGTGACACCAGTGAAAACAGTGAAAACAGTGAAAACAGTGAAAAAACAAAAGGAAGTATTGCCTTTTTTTCCATCTTCCGTCTGGATTTCATGGCAAGCGTACGCAGCAAAAACGGCAAACGGAAAAAAATACTGATAGAAGTCCAGAAATCATGGGATAACATGGACGTAATGCGTTTCCGCAAATATCTCGGGGAACAGTATGCAAGACAGGAGATTATAGACGGAAAGGAAACAGTTATGCCGATTACGACAATCTATATTCTGGGAAACAAACTCCCCGAAATAGAATGTCCCTGCGTTAAAATCGGACGTGTAAATACCGACATGCGCGACCATGCGACAGTCAATGCAAAATCGGAATTTATCGAACTGCTTACTCATGACAGTTATGTCATTCAGGCAGGCAGAATCACCGATGTGCGATACACTACAAACCTTGACAGACTGCTCAGTATTTTTGAACAGAATTATTTTGTTGTAGACGGTTCGGATATAATGAAAGAATACCACTGTCCGCCGGGTGATGAAAATATGAAGCTTATCACCGATATTCTCCGCGAAATGGCAGCCAATTCTAAAGAGCGCAGGGAAATAGAAGACGAAAAGGAAGCTTTGCGTGTGTTTAACAATGCGCTCAATGAAAAAAACAAAACTATTGAAGAAAAGGAAAAAACTATTGAGGAAGATAAAAAAGCGCTCGAAGAAAAAGATAAAACTATTGAAGAAAAGGATAAGGAAAATGCAGAATTGAAAGAAAGACTTGCAGAAATGGAACGTCTTTTCAGAGATAAACACCCTGAATAATTTGTGATTATGACATTAAAACGAAGAAATATATTATCGTATTTATTGTTTTTATTCGGACTGATTTTGCTGGGCGCCGTATCGGATATGCTCAGTTTGAGGCTGGATCTTACTGAAGACAGGCGTTATACCGTTTCCGAACCGGGCAGGCGGGTTGTCGAAAATCTTGACGACGTGATTTTCATACGCGTCTATCTGGACGGAGAAATGCCCGTGCATGTCAAAAAGTTCAAAGCCTCGGTGCGCGAAAAGTTGGACGAGCTGAAACGGTATTCACGGAAAAACATACAGTACGAATTTCGAAATCCCTCGGAAGGAAGCAGCGAAAAACGCACTGCCGTTTTCAAGGAACTTCTGCAGAAAGGATTGATTCCGCTCACCATACGCGAAAACGATGCCGAAGGCGGAGCGAGCCGGAGAATGATGTTTCCCGGAGCGCTGGTAAACTACAAAGCAAAAGAATTGTCGGTCAATTTCGTGAAAACCAACCAGAAGCTCAGTGTTGAGGAAAATCTTAACCTGGCGCTGCAGAATCTGGAATACGAACTGATTAATGCCATCCAGAAAATAAGCCGTACAGGCAAGGACAGGATCGCCTTTATCGAAGGACATGGCGAACTCGACGACAACAGCCTGTGGGGAATATCCGAAAGCCTGGGCGAATATTATGATATTGACGCCGTTATAATCGAAGGCGTCCCGGGAATACTTGACAAATATAAGGCGGTTGTTGTTGCCAAGCCCCTGGAACGCTGGTCGGAGGAGGATAAATTTGTCTTAGACCAGTATATCATGCGTGGAGGACGTACCGCATGGTTTGTCGATGCGGTTAATATCCACGAGGACAGCCTCTCGAGGGGCGAAACGACTATGGGACTTGTCTGCGAGCACAATCTTAATGACCAGCTGTTTAATTACGGAGTCCGTATAAATCCCAATGTTCTGCAGGATCTGCAGTGTTCGAAAGTCCGTGTTGATGTGGCTCTGCCGGGAATGCCCCCAAATTTCCGTCTGGCTCCGTGGACTTATTTCCCTCTGCTGTGGCCTCCGCTGGATAATCCGATAACCAGGGGAATCGACCTTGTAAAGGCTCAGTACCCGGGAGTTATAGATACGGTGGGAAATAATGCAGGCATAAGAAAGACATATTTGCTGTATTCGTCCGAAAATGCAAAAGTGAGCAATGCTCCACTGATAGTGAATCTGTCGCAGGTTGACGAAAAAATTACGCAGCAGGTCTTTAACCGTTCCTATCTGCCTGTGGCAGTCCTGCTCGAAGGCGAATTTAATTCCCCGTTCAGAAACAGGATAGTCTCGCAGTACACAAGGCCCGATTACCCTTTCATCCCTAAAAGCAGGAAAACCAAAATGATTGTTGTCTCCGACGGGGATATTATCCGTAATGACGTGAACAAAGCCGGAATCGAAACAAGACCCTATCCTCTCGGTTACGACCGGCATACCGAATATACTTATGGAAACAATGATTTTGTCATGAACGCAATCAATTATCTTACCGACGAAAGCGGACTGATGGAAATAAGAAACAGAACCCTCAAAATGAGACTGCTCGACAAATCGAAAACAGCATACAGTCACACTAAAATAATCCTGATTAACACCCTTATTCCTCCGGCAGTCATTATTCTTTGCGGTGCGCTATTTGTCCTGTACCGGCGCAGAAAGTACGGTGCGTAAACGGTGTTCGACGGCTATACTCGCGTCTCCACATAATAATCGCTGGAATGACCGTTCACAATTTTAGCCTGCGCGCGATATAAAAATATTGAGCGAAAAAAGCGTTTTTTATGACAAATACCGGTCTTAATTACCAAAATATTGCAGTTTTGAGACTAAAAAATTAAAGAAAAATCTGTTTAATTTTAAATCTCATATTAATCTGCATGTAAAGCTGTTAACCGGCATATCATATCCAACGTTATTATCAAAAATCATCGGAATGAGAAAAAAAAGTTTGGCGGTTTCAAATTTTTTCTACCTTTGGGCGCTTAAAAAGTATCATCCTTAATGTAATTTGATATATTAGATTTTTTAACTTTTAGGAAAAATGAAAACATATACTACGAATCAGATCAAGAACATTGTTCTACTCGGTAGCGCCGGTTCCGGCAAAACGACTTTGGCTGAAGCCATGATGTTTGAGGGAAAAGTAATAGACCGGCGTGGAACGGTGGAGGCTAAAAACACAATCTCCGACTACACCGAAGTGGAACAGTTGTATAAACGGTCGATATATTCGACGCCCTTATACACAGAGTATAGCGGACACAAGCTGAATATAATCGACACCCCGGGAGCCGACGATTTTGTCAACGGGGTCATTTCTGCCATGAAAGTCGCCGACGCCTGCGTGCTAACCGTTAATGCACAGGCGGGCGTGGAAATCGGAACCCGCACGCTGAGCCGCTGGGCTGAGAAAAACCGGAAACCCGTGATCGTGGCAGTCAATCAGCTGGACAGCGAGAAGGCGAACTGGGAAACAGGCATCGAATCCCTGAAACAGTCATTCGGCAACCGTGTTGTCATTATACAGTATCCCCTGTCGGTGGGCGGAGGATTCAACGGCTTCATCGATGTGCTGAAAATGAAATACTACACCTTCACCGACGATAACGGTACACGAGTTGAAAACGAAATCCCGGCGGCCGAAGCGGAACGGGCTGCCGAATATCACAACTCTCTGGTTGAATCCGCCGCCGAACATGACGAATCCCTGATGGAAATATTTTTCGACAAAGGCGAACTTACGGAAGAGGAAATACGCAAGGGCTTGTCGCTGGGAGTCAGGTCGAGAAGCGCATTCCCCGTGTTCTGCCTTTCTGCAAAAAAGGATATCGGAACGAAACGCCTAATGGACTTTATTATTAACGTAGCCCCCTATCCCGACAAGGGAAGCGTGTTTGTTACAGAAGACGGAACCGAAGCGCCATGCGACGCTAACGGGCCTGCATCCATATTTGTCTATAAAACTTCGGTGGAACAGCATATTGGCGAAGTAAGTTATTTCCGCGTGGTTTCGGGAATCATCAAGGAAGGTATGGATCTGGTAAACGCATCCAACGACACGAGGGAACGCCTGTCGAGCATATACGCTTCCGCAGGCAAAAAGCGGGAAAAGGTTACTGAAATGGTAGCGGGAGATTTGGGATGCACGGTCAAACTGAAAAATACGAAGACAAACCAGACTTTGAACGCGGGAACCGACTGGAAATTTGTCCCGATAATCTTCCCCGACCCCAAATTCCGCACGGCAGTTAAAGCCAAAAACGAAAGCGAGGACGAGAAACTCAGCGAACTGCTGCAGCGTGCACATCAGGAAGATCCAACCCTGATAGTCGAATATTCAAAAGAATTGAAACAGATGATACTCAGCGGTCAGGGAGAACATCATATCAATATTCTGAAATGGGAACTTTTCAACAACAATAAAATAGACATAGATTTGTTTGCTCCGAAAATTCCATACCGCGAAACGATAACAAAAGTCGCTCTGGCGGACTACCGGCACAGAAAACAGTCGGGCGGAGCCGGACAGTTCGGCGAGGTACACATCGTTATCGAGCCGTATATCGAAGGCGCTCCCGATACTTCGACGCTGAAACTCGATGGAAAGGAACTGAAATTCAATCTCAGGGGAAAGGAAGAAATCAATCTGGAGTGGGGCGGAAAACTCGTGTACTACAACAGTATCGTCGGAGGCTCCATCGACGCCAGATTCATGCCGGCTATATTAAAAGGTATAATGGAAAAAATGGAAGAGGGTCCTCTCACCGGCTCATACGCCCGCGATATCCGCGTAATTGTGTATGACGGAAAAATGCACCCTGTCGATTCGAATGAACTGTCTTTCAAACTTGCCGGACGCAATGCATTCAAGGAAGGTTTCAAGAAGGCGGGTCCGAAAATCATGGAACCGATTTACAGTGTAAATATTTACGTCCCCTCGGAATATATGGGCGACGTTATCAGCGACATGCAAAACCGGAGAGCAATCATCGAAGGTATGGAAAGTGATGGCGGATTTGAAGTTATCAAGGCAAGAGTACCCCTGGCAGAAATGTACAAGTACTCTACGTCCCTCAGTTCGCTGACTTCGGGAAGCGCTACGTTTACGATGAAGTTTTCCGAGTATCAACAGGTTCCTGCCGATGTTCAGGAAAAGCTGCTGAAAGCATACGAGGCTGAAGAAAAGGATGAATAAATAGTTTTTTTAGTTTTTTGTTTTTTTGTTTTTGTACCCTTGCTTCCTGTTTTCCCTAAAATATGGAAGCAAGGTTTTTTTGTCCGAAGTAACCCACTTAGTAACAGTATCCTGGATTGCTTCACTTAGCTTACAATGACGCTTTTCGTAAGTAGCACATTAATAGGCTACTTTAATTAAGTCATAACCGAGTTGTTTAGCCATTTTTTGCAATTTAAGTTCATTTTTAGCGGTCTGTTTTTTCTTCATTTTTTCAAAATACTTTTCAGAATATTCAGTACCATTTTTAATGAGGGTGTACAACAGAACAGCTAACTTACGTACAACAACTTTGATAGCTGTTTCAGGTCCTTTTCTAACAGGTAAATAGTGTGAAGTGATGAAACTGTCATTTATATTTCTTGATGACAGTCGAAAATAATAATTCCGTCTGGCATAGCCCTGCTGTTCCGGGCAATTTTCATATTTGTGCAGTTCATAAAAAAGATTTACCTTTGCCGAAAATTAGTGATTATGTCAAAGCAAAAATTGAAGAACAACTTCCACGATGCAGGGAAGGAAACCAGAGGGAAGCGGAAACCGGTAGAAGCTTTTCGAGATGCGACGAAAGGAGTTAAGATAAGATATGGAATAGCTTCCCTTATATATATACTGTTTGTCATTTGGTTACGGAATCCGGTATGGCTTATCGGCTTATTTGTTATTTTCGATTTATATTTCACAAAACGGGTAAAATGGGCTTTCTGGAAAAAGAGGTACAGGGAAGGAGAAAAACGGAATACCTGGCTCGAATGGCTTGACGCATTGATCTTTGCCCTCATCGTAGCAACCATTGTACGAACGTTTTTCATAGAAGCATACGTCATTCCGACCTCGTCGATGGAAAAATCGTTGCTGGTAGGCGATTATCTGTTTGTCAGCAAAGTTGCATACGGTCCCAAAGTACCGAATACTCCCTTATCAATACCCTTGATACACAATCAAATTTCTCTGTTCGGAGAATCGTATGAATCATATTCCGAACTGATAAAACTGTCGAACAAGCGTCTTGCCGGTTTTGGAAAAATAAAGCGGAACGACGTCGTGGTGTTCAACTTTCCAAATGGAGACACGATAATAAGGAATCATCCCGAAATCATAGACTATCATCAGGCTAAAAGGAACATAGGCGAGAAAAATTTCAAACAGTGGCTGGAACGCAATCGCTACGAACTTGTAGCGCGTCCTGTCGATAAAAAAGACAATTATGTCAAACGCTGCGTTGCCGTGCCGGGCGATTCTCTGCAAATAAAGCACGCTCAATTATATATAAACGGTGAACCGGCAAAAGATTTTCCCGGACAGGAATATTCATATACTGTCGTTTTGAAGGAACAGTTGAGCGATAAGGCGCTTTCGCAGTTGGGACTGTCGTTGGAAGATCTCCGTAATGCCGGGAAAAATCAGGGAGTCAGAGGATATTCCAACCTGACTTTGACGCAAAAGGCTTATGAAACCCTGAAAGTCTCGTCTTCCGTTGTTTCCATAACAAAAAACGAAGTTTACAACGAAAGCTGTTTTCCGTTTTCCGACAATTATCCGTGGTCGATAGACAATTACGGACCGATCTGGATTCCCCAAAAGGGTGTAACAGTCGATATTGACACGGTAAATATATGCCTGTATCAAAGAATTATACAGGCATACGAAAAAAAACCGCTGGAAATAAAAGACGGGAAAATATACATAAACGGCGCACAGGCTTCGACATACACATTCGAAATGGATTACTATTTCATGATGGGCGACAACAGGCACGGCTCATACGATTCGCGCGCATGGGGATTTGTTCCCGAAGATCATGTTGTCGGAAAACCTTCGTTCATCTGGTTTTCGTCGGACAAGGATAAAAGTTTTCCGATGAACATTAGATGGAAAAGATTGTTTAATGCCATAAAGTAGAAATGTCATGAAAATATCGACGTACATTTACCCATTTCTGTTATCAATCTGTTTTGTACTGTTCAGTATTGATATTTATGCGCAAAATAAGGACAACAGCGCTGTTAAAAAATTTATACGCGAAGGCAACAGAAATTATGCCGATTCGGCTTATTCGGAAGCAGAAGCCCTGTATAAGGACGCTTTGGACGAAAATCCGAGGTCGCCGGTTGCACGTTTCAATCTTGGAAACAGTCTGTTTAAGCAGGACAAGTTTGACGAGGCAATAGAGGCATACGACAAATTGGCGAAAGATGAATATGCAAACTACAATACCGGCAATTCATATCTCAAAAAGGAAGAATATGAAAAAGCGATAGAAGCATACAAGGAGACTTTACGGAAAAATCCTTCCGACATGGAAGCGAAATCCAATCTGGCTTATGCAAAGAAAAAATTGCAGCAGCAGGAGCAAAATAAAGATCAAAATCAGGATAATAAAGACAACAAGGATAATCAGGACAATAAAGACAACAAGGATCAGGATAATAAAGACGATCAGGACAATAAAGACGACAAGGATCAGGATAATAAAGACAACAAGGATAAGGACAATAAAGACAACAAGGATAAGGACAAT
>JAIRZR010000054.1 GCA_031267155.1 Prevotellaceae bacterium
GCCGTAATGCCGCCACAGGTCGTCCACGTAATATCTGCCCTGATAGAAAGTGAAGCACCATGCTTCACCGTTGGCATCGCTTATGTCTCCCGTCCAGAAATCCGCACCGGAAACCGTATATAGAACGCTCGTCCCGTCACGCCCGCCGCCCGCCGCGAGGAATATGCTGTTGCCGTTCTTTCCCGTTACGCGAAATCCTTTCACGCCGTTTAATTCGGTTTCTTTCCAGTCGCAGTTATCAACTAATTCCTGTGCCTGCGCCTTCGTCGGCATTCGCCACGAATCGCCCCAAAGTACATGAGCGGCGTCATACTCGGTACCGCAGATATTTTTGGGTGGGTTTGCATTCGGATACTCGTTGTTATTCTGTGAAGTTTTTGTACCGGTTACGTCGCCCCAGCCAAAATACGTTCCGTATTCTTCGGGCTTCGTTGCGCCTACATTGTGGCTTGCCCACCTGACGCTTAATCCGAGGTCAACTGCCTCTGACGTTGAGCCGTCCTCTACTAAAATGCTCTCCGCATCAAACGGCTGCTCGTTTTTGCAGGACGACATGCCCAAAGCGGCAATAAATCCCAGAGCCAATGCTGAAATTGTCATCATTCCCGTAAATTTTTTCTTCATTATATCTTTATTTTTTCATTCATCTACTGTCTACTATTCCGATTGTTTCCAGCCATTTTTTAATGTCGCTGCTCAGGCTGCTTCTTCCGTTGCCTTCAATTGCAATTGGTTTGGCAAACGGCACGTAGGGACACAGCTTTTTCAAGTCTTTAACCGTTTGCGCCAGTCCGCCGCCGCCATGACTGCAAAACGGTATAATGATTTTGCCCTTAAAGTCGTACGATTCCATGAAGGTGGCCACCGGCATGGGTATCGACGACCACCAGTTGGGGTAGCCTACAAAGACCATGTCGTACTGCGCCATGTTTTCCACTTTGGTTTTTAACGGCGGACGTGCCTGTGCGTTCTTTTCTTTGCGGGCTACATCCACACATTCGTCGTAGTCTTTGGGATACTGGGTTTGCGGGACGATTTCAAAAATGTCGCCGCCTGTCTGCTGACGGATTACGTTGGCAATCCGTGTGGTATTTCCCGACCACGAAAAATAGGCCACAAGTATTTTTTGCGGCTTGCCTTCCGTTTGCTGCGCCTTTGCGCCAGTTGAATTTGCCATAAATATTACCGTAATGAATACTGTTAAGATTCTGTTCATAACCGTTTTATTTTAATATCTCCATTTCCTTCAATCCTCCAGCGTCCGTCCTTTTGCGAAATTTTCGAGCTGTTCCAGCGTCATGTTGAACAGTCGTTTTTCCTGATTTAAAGAACGCATGGTTGCCATTTCATCATCGCTTAATGCAAAGTCGAATACACTAATGTTCTCCTTGATATAATCGGGATTGGTCGCGCCGGGAATAACGGAAAACCCTTCCTGAATGTGCCAGCGGATGATTGTCTGTGCGACTGTCTTACCATGTGCGGATCCGATTTTACTTATTGTTGTATCCGACAACAAATTCTTATCTCCGTGTCCCAGCGGAAACCAGCACTCAATCGCGATGTTGTAAGGCTTTACCTTTTCCCGCACGTCCTTGCGCTGCGCGTAGGGATGACATTCGATTTGCAGGATGGCCGGCTTGATTTTCATGCTGTCCACGATGGCGTGAAAGCCTTCGTCGGTCAGGTCGAAGTTACTGATGCCCAGCGTGCGTACCTTTCCGGCTGCCACTGCTTTCTCCATGTCTTTCCATGCTCCTACGTAATCGCCGATGGGCTGGTGGACGTACAGCAGGTCGATATAGTCCATTTGCAGACGCAACAGCATTTCGTCTATTGCTTTCAGCGTTTTGCCTTCGCCGTATTCGGAGGGCCACAGTTTGCTGGTAATCCAAAGTTCTTCGCGGGGAACGCCGCTTTCCCTGACGGCTTCGCCCAGTCCGCGCTCGTTCCGGTAGGCATGGGCGCAGTCCACGTGGCGGTAGCCGTCACGGAATGCCGTGAGACATGCCTGTTTGCAGTCTTCGTTTGACATCTGGTAAGTGCCCAGTCCGAATTGGGGCATTTCCAGTCCGTTGTTCAGTTTAAGCATCGGAACCTGCGCATTTGACAGATTGACGCTTCCAATCATCATAAGCACCGTCATCGTTATTTGATATAAAATTTTAATTGTTTGCATGATTATTATGCTGTTAAGTATTTTAAAACCAACTTGTTTCTACTGTCTGTATATTCCATTTTTTACTGTTTTCAAAGTGCAAAATTACCGGGTATTTATATCACGGAATTATACAAATCAAGGAATGTTGTATACAAATCCCTGATTTGCGTTTTTCGGTGAATAAAAAAGGTAAAACAGGAGTACCTTTGCAAAAAAAATGATTGTTATGGACAGAATAATAACGTACAGTTCGATTGATGGATTTAACAAAGAGTTTGGAATAGAAACGCTTCATCCACTGATTAATATCGTGGATATCGCAGGTTTAAGACCTGTGGAAGTTGACGGGCCCCACTGTTTTAACTATTACAGCGTTTTCCTGAAAGACGTACAGTGCGGGAATATCAAATATGGGCGGAACTATTACGACTATCAGGACGGGACGCTGGTATTTGTGGCGCCCATGCAGGTGATGAGCGTTGAGGAACGCAAGCCGGATGCGCACAGGGGATGGGTACTGACATTTCACTCCGATATGCTGCGCGGCACGCAACTGGGGCGCAACCTGAAAAATTACACTTTCTTTGCCTACGCCGTGAACGAGGCGCTGCACCTTTCCGAAAGTGAGCGGGGCATTGTGCTGGAGTGTTTCCGCAGTATCAGGGATGAATTGAGGCACGGCATGGATAACAGCAGCAAGGATATTATTGTTTCGCGTCTTGAACTGTTCCTTAACTACTGCAAACGTTTCTACGAAAGGCAGTTCATCACCCGCTCGCATATCGCAGGCGATACGCTTGCCCGCTTTGAACAGTTGCTCAATGATTATTTTTCATCCGTGCATTCCGAACAGCAGGGACTTCCTACCGTAAAGTATTTTGCCGACAGAATGCACTTTTCCGCGAATTATCTCAGCGACATGCTGCGAAAGGATACCGGCAAAAGCGCTATCGAACATATCCAACTGCACCTGATAGAAGCGGCAAAGGAAAAACTTTTTGACAAAAACAGGTCTGTAAGCGAAATCGCCTACGAACTCGGTTTTGAATATCCGCAATACTTCAACCGCATGTTTAAACGGTACGTCGGCGTGACGCCGAATGAGTACCGGTCTGTTAATTGAAGAATCCGTTTTTTCATCCTGCGGATGGTTAAAACCGCTAAGCAACAAAACTCCCCTGCTTGTGAGGACAGGGGAGTTTTTTAGCGTTTATTCTTTTTTAATCAGATGCTGCAGGTCGGGGTCGTTTTCAATCCTTGCCAACTCGTCTGCAACAATCTGTTTCACATCGGCTTTGATTTGGTTGTAGTTGTGTTCGATAACCTGCTGCATCACGTCGTTTCCCGCGTCGTCCGTGAAGTCGGCAATGACGGGGATTTTTTTGTATGCTTTTGTCTCGGCGGAGACTTTTGCGTTATCGACTACTATCTCGGCGTG
>JAIRZR010000115.1 GCA_031267155.1 Prevotellaceae bacterium
TATTTATTACATAAACCGAATTTCATTTGAACTTTATGCAAAAAAATATCGCAATCGTCAATATGTCATTTTATTATAACTGTATTTTTCGTAAAAACAAGTTCATTGGAAAACGCATATTTGAACATCGTGTTTATGATAATTTCATACCTCCTCTGCTCACACGATTCGTTTCGGTTGAACGGGCCGCGTCGGAACAGATGCTGGACGATAATTCGTTTCTATTTTGTGGATACCGCAAACAGACGTATCTTTGCGCGAAAAATTACAGATATATGAAGCAGCGCATTTTACCGTTCGACTGGCGCAGGAAGCTGGAAAACACGGAATACTGTTCGGTAGACAATGATTTCATCCTGCTTGAAAATCCGGTTATTACCGACGTTTTGGACTATCCTTTCAAACTGGATGTGATGATTTCCATCATCTGCCTCAGGGGGACAATGGAAGGAAGCGTGAACATGCAATCCTACGAACTGCAGGCTCCCACGGTGATACTTGTCTTTCCCGGTCAAATCATAAGCGCCGGGATGTTCAGCGAGGATTTTTCGGGACTTTTTATCATCATGTCCAAGCAGTTTATAAATGATATGAACGTAAATGTAAAAGAGGCCATGTCCCTGGGCTTCACCCTCCGGCAAAAGCCGTGGATACCCCTGAACGAAAACGGGCTGAACGCGCTGGTGCGCTATTTCGGCGTATTCAGGGAGGCGATGAGGCCGGCCGGGAATCCTTATCGCAGGAATATCGTCAAGCACCTTACTATAGCATTTTTATACGACCTGGGATTTCATTTCGACCTGTTCACTGTCAAGAGCGAAAATTCAAAGCAGGAGATGCTTGTCGAGAAATTCCTCGATTTGGTACAAACCCACTACAGGGAACAGCGGGAACTGTCTTTCTACGCCGACAGGCTGTGCCTCACGCCCAAGCATCTTTCGAAAGTGGTCAGGGAAACCAGCGGCACAACGGCAAACGGGTGGATAGACAAGCATGTGATACTCGAAGCCAAAGCCCTCCTGAAATCAACCGGCATGACCATTCAGCAAATCAGCGAGGAACTGAATTTTTCCTCACAGTCGTTTTTCGGGAAATATTTCAAGCGGTGTACGGGGATGTCGCCGAGCGAGTATAAGAGGTAAACTTCCTGCTGAAAATGCTTCTTCTGTTTCTTCCTGTTGAATTTGCTCCCGTTCGGCTTCAACATCCGACGCCCAGCGTTCCCGGGCTGCCGAGCTTGTTTTGTGAATTTTCAATTCTTTCACGGAATTTTTCCGAAATAACAAGCGTTCGATTTAATATTGTAAAAACGAAATGCGAGATGCGAGTATAAATTAATTATATAACTCTCGCTCGCGACATTTTCCAATTCCAATTTCAAATTAATGTACTACCTTTGCGCCGAATTTTGGTGTCACGATTCCACGATACGGATGAGTGGTGAAAAGGGAATCAGGTGAAAATCCTGAACAGACCCGCTGCTGTAAGCTCCGCCAAAGTCTTTGGATATACTCTAATACCACTGGGGGAAAGGATAAACTTCCTGTACCTGCGGGAAGGCGATTCAAAGACGGAGCAAGTCAGAAGACCTGCCGGAATATTGTAGTTACGAGGCTTTCGAGGAATAAGGCTGCATAACGGAAAAGTCGATTATACGGATATTTCCATTACTGTTTTATTTCGCCGGAAGCTGGTCACGGGGATTTTTTTATGATTAGATATATTGAATATGAACAGTAAACAGAACATTGGACAGTATCCGCGAAGGCTGCTCGCGTTGCTGGCGCTGGCGTGCCTCGCATGTCTTGCTTCGTGTCGCGACAACGAAGACGAAATCATTCCATCGACCGAAACTCCCGTCACGGAAGGGGAAACCACTCCGGTAAAGGGCTTTTTCCTGCTGAACGAGGGAAACATGGGCAGCAACAAAGCATCGCTCGACTATTTCGACTACGAATCGGGGATATATCACAAAAACATCTTTCCGGAGCGCAATCCCGGAGTGGTCAACGAGCTTGGAGACGTCGGCAACGACATCCAGATCTACGGAAGCAAGCTGTATGCCGTGATAAACTGCTCGCATCTCCTTGAAGTCATGGACGTAAACACCGGCAGGCATATCGAGGCGATTTCCATACCCAACTGCCGCTACATCGTCTTCGACAAGGGCTATGCATACCTCAGCTCGTATGCCGGACCGGTGCTTATCGACCCCAACGCGCGTCTCGGATACGTTGCGCGGATCGACACCGCATCGCTGAAAGTGCTGGATACATGCGTAGTCGGTTATCAGCCGGAAGAAATGGTCGTTGCGGGCAACAAGCTCTACGTCGCAAACTCGGGAGGATACCGCGTGCCGAATTACGACAACACCGTCTCGGTCATTGATCTGGAAACGTTCAGGGAAGTCCGGAAAATCGTTGTCGGCATCAACCTCCACAGCATGAAACCGGACAGGCACGGCAACATCTACGTTACGTCGCGGGGAGACTACAGGAACGTCCACTCAAACACTTACATCATCAACACGAAAACGGACATGGTAACGCGAACGCTGAACCTGCCGGCAAGCAAACTCTGTCCCGCAGGCGATTCGATGTACGTTTACAGTACCGAATGGAGCCACATCACGAATACAAACACCATATCGTATGCCATCATCAATACGCTGACGCAGACGGTCGTGTCCCGCAATTTCATCACCGACGGAACGGAGAAGAAAATCGAAGTGCCCTACGGTCTTGCTGTCAATCCCGAAACGCGGGAGATATTCGTTACCGATGCAAAGGATTACGTCAATCCGGGAACGCTCTACTGCTTCACGCCCGACGGAAAGAAAAAGTGGGAGGTTACCACAGGCGATATCCCCGCGCACATAGTGTTCACGAATAAACAATTAATAATTAACAATTAACAATTAACAATTATGTCAAAGAAAACGCACAGGGTAATAGTAAAGCTGTACAGCATGCTGTTTGCCAACCGGAAAAACGACCGTTTCGGTCGGGTATTAATAAGTAAAACGGTAACCGAAGACGGACTGATCGATACCGCCGTGAAACGGGGTACAGACCTGAACCCGGCGACGCTCCGGGCTTCGCTAAACATCCTCAAGAAAATTGCAAAAGAAGAAATTGCAAACGGAGCTTCGGTACATTTCGGGCTGGGATACTTCGACCTGCAGGTAAACGGAGTATTCATTGGCGACAATCCAAAATGGGACGACGACAGGCACAGCCTGCGCGTGAATATCAAGCCAAGCCTGGACCTGCGCAATATGATGAAGGACATTGAGGTGGAAGTGCACGGAATGGCGCAGAGCGGCACAATCATCAATTCGGTAACCGATGTGGCTTCGGGCGAAGTAAGCAGCCGCCTCACTCCCGGAGGAGCGGCAAACATTTCCGGCGTCAAAATCCGTATCGCCGGCGAAGATCCCGCCAACGGAATCAGGCTGACCGAACAGAACTCCGGCAAAGTTGTGGACATTGCCCTGAACACTGTCGCTGTCAATGAGCCGTCGAGGGTAGTATTTGTTGTGCCCGCCGATCTGCCTGCCGGCGATTATAAGCTGAGCATCACTACGCAGCATTCGCACAGCACAGTATTGCTGAAAAAACCGGTAACGTATGTGTTCGAATACCTGCTCATTGTATAATATATGGCGCTGCCTGCAAGGATACGGTCGCCGTACGGAGGACTGTTCGACACCCCTAACAGGGAGCATAATGCTGTACCCGTAGCAGTACGGTTGCTGTACTCGTGGCAGTACAGCTGCTGTACCCGAAGCAGTACAGCCGTCGTACCCGTTGCTGTACAGTCGCTGTACCCGAAGCAGTACAGCGGTCTGCGCGGTAAAGCCGGAGCTGTTTCATCCCGGGCTGCGGGTATCGTCCCGCTTAAGGGTAATGAAACCGTCCCCCGCGCGAACGGGCGGTTTATCGCCGGTGCGCGGCATGGCTTAGTAATATGTAATTTATAATAATGTTAAAATAAATAGTAATGATAAAAAGATTAAGATTGTATTTGCTTATGGGGGCGCTGTTTGGCGCGGTCTCGTGCGGGAAGGACGATGTCCCGCCGCCACTGAAACTGCAGGCGCCCGTTGTAGCAGTCAGCGCCGGTACGCCGTCCGAAACGGGCGAGTACAGGCTGAAAACCGGCGAAAGCATAACGCTGACCGCCGTAATTGATTATGCCGACAAACCGGTTTACAGCTGGGTAATCGACGGTAAAATCGTGTCAACCGAAACCGGATATACCTTTGTTGCCGGCAGTGTGGGCGAGTATTTCGTGAATTTCCGCGTGGACGCCGAAAACGGCTCGGCGGAGACGCAGGTAAAGATTTCGGTGCTGGACAGGCTCTCGCCGCAAATCACGCTCAACGGTACCGAAATGGCGTTTGCCGGCGTTGACAAAGAATTTGTCGCCGAAGCCGAAAATGCCGAAAACGCGACGTATGTATGGCGGCTCGGAGGCGAGATCGTGAGCGAAACAGCCTCGTACACCTTCAACCGGACGGAAATGGGAAACTATACGCTTTCGCTGAAAGTTATCACCGAAAACGGTCAGGATCTGAAAGGCATCACCGTAACAGTGCTGCCCGCCCCGCTGCCGGAACTCTTTTTCGACGACGGTCGATACCGCACTGTGAGCAATGCGGCGGAACTGAGGAAAATGACTGTACCGATCGGTAAAAGCCTTGTGCTGGCGCCGGTGATCTGCAACATCGCCAGCCCGACAACATTTGTGTGGACGGTGGACGGCGCTGCACAGGCGGCTACGGGCGAATACCTTACCTTTACCCCGACATCGCAGGGCGCATACCGCATCGCCGTAAGCGAACAGAGCACGGGCGCAAGGGCGGAAGTGGAAGTAACATGCACCCCGCCCGAAGGAACGTACCGCCGCACGGGAGGCGTGAAAGCTTATCCCACACAGGCTGTAGACTACATTCCCGCTCCCGGTCAGTTCGTCGATTATCAGCTGGGTACGACCAAGGCAAAAGCTTTGCAGGATTTGCAGAAATGGTGTGCCGACAGCACGTCCGGATTTTTTCATATTGGCGCGTATGGCGGGTACTACATTGTTGGTTTCGACCACAGCGTGAGCAATGAACCCGGCAAAGCCGACCTGTTTATAGACGGTAATCCGCTGGGCGCCAGCTGGTGCGAGTCCGGAATCGTATGGGTAATGCAGGACGAAAACGGAAACGGGCTGGCAGACGACACATGGTATGAACTCAAGGGAAGCGAAACCGGAAAACCCGAAACCAAACAGCGCTGTGCCATGACTTACTACAGGCCGAAAGCCGCCAATTCCAACACCCTGTGGACGGATAATACCGGACGGACAGGATCGGTGGACAAGAACGGATACCACAACCAGCAGTACTATTTCCCGATGTTTATCACGGAAGACTACTATACGCTTACCGGTACCTGCCTGGCTTCGACAGCGGGAATGAGCGGTACGACAGAAACTTCATCCTGCTACGAATGGGGATATGCGGACGCCATCAGCAGCAATCCAACAAGACCGAACAAACAGTTCTGGATTGAAGACGCAATACAGGTTGACGGTACGCCCGCAAGCCTGCAATACATTGATTTCGTGAAAGTGCATACCGGAACCACCGGCAAGGGTTCCGCAGTAGGCGAAATATCTACCGAAGCCTTTTCACTGCGCGATATTAACTTTTAATGATTAATGATACCTCTTCCCGTCATAGTTTCCGTCACCCCCCAGTCGCTTCGCTTCACTGGGGGGCGCGGAGTGACGGTGACGGTGTAGGAGGAGGAGGTGCTGGAAGAGTTATAAAAGGATATAAAAGGAATAGTGAGATTTAATATATAGGTATGCGAAATAAACAAGATATAACAGATTATAAAAAACTCTGGATTGCTTCGTACCTCGCAATGACGGATAACCATCTGACATTACGTCTATTGCACGGTACACGGTTATCCGTCATTGCGAGGTACGAAGCAATCCAGAAAGTTCAATTGTTATATGTTATTAATTTTCCTTCCCATAATAGATAATAGATAAAATATGAATATAAATAGAATTATAATGATGAAATACAGAATTATGCTGCTATTGCTGGCGGGCGTGTTTGCCTTCGCATCATGCAGCAAAGAAGAAGAAGTGGAAGATCCCTTTACGGGGAAAGACAGCTATATCACCGCGTTCAGCCTCAAGCAGGGCGAACTGGTGTTCAATGCTGCAATCATCGACAGGGAGATTGTCGTTACCGTTCCCGAAGGCTTTTCGCTGAGGCAGGCAACAGCAACGGTGAAGCTTAGCGAAAACGCTAAGATTTACCCCGATCCCGCCGAAGTTACCGACTGGGACGAAGAGCGGCAGTTTGCCGTTACCGCATACAACAGCGGGCAAATCAGGTATAAATATACCGTTAAACACAGGGGACTGGCGCACGAGGGTACGGTCGTTCTCGAAACGCAGGCGGAAGTGGAGGCTTTCGGACAGCAGGGCATCACGCTTATCGACGGCAACCTCACGATAGGACGCGCAACAGGCATTGACTCCATCACTTCGCTGGCGCCGCTGGCAGGACTGAAGGAAGTGGCATACAACATTACCCTCAACCCCACATGCGCGATTACCGGACTGGAAGGACTGGAATCGCTGGAGAGCGTGGGCGGGATATTCCAGATCGGAGCTTTGAAGCATCTCGAAATACTGGGGCTGCCCGCCCTGAAAACCGTCGGCAGTTTCAATCTGAATAATACCGTTACTTTTATCGCGGAGTTTCCGGAACTTGCCAGTGCGTCAAAAGTGTTCTCGTTGAACTGTCCGCTTTACCAGCTACAGTTGCCGAAACTGCAGTCTGCCGGCTCTCTGACTTTAACCACCTCCAGCAATTCCAGTTCCTCGCTGGCAAAGATTTCCCTGCCGGCGCTGGAGGAAGTGAACGGCGTTTTGCTTATTACCTATTTCAACAGTCTGGCAAAGATTGAGTTGCCCGTATTGAAAAAGGCGGGCGGGCTGACGACAAACTTCATGAACCTGCTGTCGTTTGTATATGCTCCCAGAGTGGAAGAGATAACAGGCGATGTGAATGCAGTCAACGTACCTGCCCTGGCGGAGTACAGTTTACCGTCGCTGCAAAAAGCCGGCTCGTTTACTTTAAACGGCGCAGCATTAGGTTTGCTGGAGTTTCCGAAACTGAGCGAAATAGCAGGTATCTTTTCCCTGAACTGCGCATTATTAAGGGAGTTCCGTCTGCCGGAACTGCAAAAAGCCGGCTCGCTCACCATTGGCGGTACAGCATTGAGCGTGGCGGAGTTTCCGAAACTGAGCGAAATAGAAACTGCAATCGCCATTAACAACACGGCATTAACAGTATTTCGCCTGCCGGAACTGCAAAAAATCAGAACCTTAACCTTCAGCAGCGTCGCATTGGATGCAGTGGAATTTCCGAAACTGGGCGAAGCAGGCGGCGTCACTCTCTCCGCAGGCATGTCTCCAAGTCTGCTTGCCGGATTTCCAGTGCTGCAAAACATCGCTACCCTGACGCTGACCAACCTGAAAGACGCCGTCAGGCTGGAACTGCCCGCCTCCATGCAGCGCATTGACCGGCTTGTGATAAGCGCCAGCGCCGCCCTGCCGGTCGGGGAAATTAATGTTAAGGGGAAAAACATAGGCATACTCGAACTGCAGTCCTATGCCACGAATGCAAAACTGACTGGCGACGAGGTATTTCATGGCGCTCTGGTAACGAGCAACAGTTCCGTGCCTCTTCCCAGGCAAATGGAAGGTTTCCGCGAAGTGGATTCATTATACATACGTTCGGGAATGATAGATACGGTGACAGTGTCCGGCATCCGTAAAATTAACAGGGGCGCTTATTTCAGCGGCATATATGGCGGCTATCCCAAGTATTTCCGTATACCCGATCTGGAAGAGGTAGGCGGTACGCTTACTCTCGCTTATACGAGTATGACCAATACAACTACCACTGCCCTGGAGATGGAAAAGCTGAAACGTGTTGGCGGCGATTTTATCGTGAATGTGCTGACGAACTTGGTAAAAACCTTTAACTTTCCCGAGTTGACGGATGTTGGCGGTAACCTTAACCTGACGTCCGGTTATGACTATTCTAACTACCTCGGGTTTGAAACATTGAATTTCCCGAAACTGACGACGGTAGGCGGAAAGCTGAGCATACATTCGGGAAGCACTTCCCAGAACAATCGGCAACTGAAAAACCTCGACGGCTTTGCTGCGCTGAGCAACGTCGGCTCGATAGAAGTAAGCCGGCAGGCAAGTCTCGAATCGTACGAGGGATTGAAGGAAGTCTTTAAAACCCTTCCCGAAGAAAACTGGATAAGGCCCACAAACAACGGCTACAATCCATCGTGGCAGGATTTGAAGGACGGAAAATGGGAGCAATTATGAATTTTGAATTATGAATTTTGAATTAGATAAGATATGAAGAGAATATATATACTTGGAACGTGGCTGCTTATGGTGGCTATGCTTGTTGCGGGATGCAGCAAGGATGAAACGGCAGAAAGTCCGTTTAAGGGTAGCGACAACAGCATTGTCGCCTTTACGCTGGAGAAGGACGGCATTACTCTGAAAGGAGCGCTTACACCCGACGCCATTGTAATTACGGCTCCCGAACGGTTTTCGCTCTCGGGAGCGACAGCTACGGTCGTGTTTAGCGAAAACGCGACAATCGAGCCTGATCCCGCAACGGTTACCGACTGGGATGCGGCACAGACATTCACCGTAACTTCCTACAACGGCACGGGAAACACGTATGCCTACAGTGTGGAACGTCACCTTGTTTCGCGCGAGGGCGACGTAGTACTGCTCACGCAGGCGGATGTGGAGGCTTTTGCTGCCGAACTCGAGGCCGATCAACTTAACGGCACGCTCACCGTGGGCGCGGCTAACGGAGAGGATACGGTCTATTCGCTTGCCCCGCTGGCGGGACGGCTGAAAATCATTACCGGAGGCATCATCATCAACAACACTTACGCCGGCGAAGACCTTTCGGGACTGTCGGATAATGTGGAGAAGACAGGCGACTTGACAGTAACGTCGAAAATAATAAAGACGGTGAGTTTCCCGAAACTGACGACGGTGCGTCTGACCTTTTATATAAATCAGGCGACCGCAGTCTCAAGCCTGAATTTTCCCGAGCTTGTTACGGTGGACAAGGCGTTTCAGATAGCCTATCCCGATTCGCTGGTCAGCGTCAGCTTCCCGAAACTCGAACAGGTTCTCGAAGGATTTACCGTACTGGAACGTTCCGGCGCAAACGCCGTGCACACTGTACAGACACTGGGATTTCCGGCATTGAAAAGAATCGGCGGAACTGCTACTGTCTCCTATTTGCGGAAACTTGCGGGACTGGATTTCCCGGAACTGGTCTCCACCGGAGCGTTTACCATGAACAATATGGACAGTTTGAAATACTTTACCGTACCCAGGCTCGAAACGATAAACGGCACAATCAGTATCTCATCCTGTGGCGGGATAAGCGAATTGAGATTTTCCGCATTAAAGACCCTGAACGGCAGCATGAGCCTGTCTTTAAGCAAGCTCGACTACCTGTTCTGTCCCCTGCTGGAAAGAATAGCAGGCAGCGTCCCGCAGTTGCCGCCAAATCCCGAAGTTAAATTTCCTCTGGTGAAAACCGTTGACGGCAGCCTGTATTTTACCATTGACAGCAATCCGCTGACTGCATTTCCCCTGCTGGACTCTGTTGGCACTATAAACATAGGGTCTGGCAATTACGACGACGTAACATTAGACCTGCGCGGCATAAAGGTGGGTACGCTGTCTTCCGGCGCGACGGGCAGAATTATCCTGCTTGGCGACGAGGTCTCTTACACCAGCTTTGAAGGCAGCAGTTTCCCGTTTGTAATACAGGAAGGGTTTAAGACAATAGGCCGTCTGTACCTGAATAATACTAACTTCACAAGTGTAGATTTTTCATGGTTTGAGCATATCAGGAACGACATTTACTTCTACTATCAATATAATATAGAGGAACTGGAATTTCCAAACCTCAAATCGGCAGGCGGGATAAACATAGTCGGCAACAATAAACTGAAAACGTTCAGTATGCCCAAACTCGAAACCATTACCGGCTATACCGATACACGGGGCAATGCACAGGGCGGATTCGTGTATAC
This sequence comes from Prevotellaceae bacterium, assembly GCA_031267155.1. Lineage (GTDB taxonomy): Bacteria > Bacteroidota > Bacteroidia > Bacteroidales > UBA932 > JAIRLF01. The sequence continues at coordinate 10,176 of JAIRZR010000115.1, forward strand.
CGTATCGTCGGATATCGCTTCTGTTGAATTGCCCGCGCTGAAAAGCATAGTGGGAGATGTGTCGATTACAGGACTTGCCGCTGCACGTCCGCTGGAAACCATTGATTTTTCCTCGCTGCAAAGCATTACCGGCAAACTGACTGTCTCCGGCACAAACAACGCCGCGTTCAAAGACCTCAGCAAGTTCGGCGCCCTGACTTCAGCCGCCGGCGTAACCATAGCCGGTTTCACGCAGCTGAATGATTTCGAGCCGCTGAAGAATGTCATTCCTTCCCTTTCCGCCGATACGTGGGCAGTTGGCGGCTGCGGCTACAATCCCACATATCAGGATATGACGGACGGTAAATATAAACAGCCCTGACACGCGATGGAAAGTAAAAGAATAAATCTCCGTTACGGCACAATCGGCGCAATAATATTCCTCGCCGCCATGAGCCGCCTGATTCCGCACCCCGCGAACTTTGCCCCCATCGGCGGCATGGCGCTCTTCGGCGCGGCATACTGTGGCAAACGCTGCTGGGCGTTCGTCGTCCCCATCGTGTCGATGTGGATAAGCGATCTGGTACTGAACAATGTCGTGTATTCGCAGTATTTCGACGGGTTTGTGTGGTTCTACAGCGGATCGCTGTTCAGCTACGGCGCATTTACCCTGATCGCGCTGCTCGGCTTCGTTACCCTGAAACGGATACGCGCCGTCAATCTTGCGCTGTCGGCGCTGGGCGCCTCGATCATCTTCTTCGCCGTGTCGAACTTCGGCGTATGGCTGTCGGCAGGACTTTATCCCCCGACAGTCGACGGGCTGATCTCCTGCTATGTCGCGGGAATCCCGTTCTTCAAAAACACCATAGCCGGCGATTTCGTTTATACGGCAATACTGTTCGGCGCGTTCGAAATGGCAGTGAAACGTTTTCCTCAACTGAAAACTGCAGTTTAATCGGTTTTATACAATTCTGCAAAATCCCCTGCACAGCTCTCGCAGGGGATTTTTTTTGGGGGGGGGCTGTTATAACGTTTCGTATGGATATTGCAGACAGAAGAATGTATGCGATAAAAATCTGTATCTCAAGGTCGTCCAAAAATCTTATTTCCACCTAATTTCTTTAACAAAACGACCTCAGTAGCCCAGAAATCACATATACAATAGGCTTATTACCTTATTATTCTGCTGATGTCGTTTTGTGAATAATTTGTGATATACTTTTCAATTCTTTCACGGAATTTTTCCGAAGTGTCCTACGGTCTTGCAGTCAATCCCAAAACGCGGGAGATATTCGTCACCGACGCAAAGGATTTTTCACCCATTTTCAGGATGTAGTGCCTCTCTGCCGGTGTAAGCGTTACGGCATAAGGCTTTACCAATACTTTAATTTCATTGAGCTTTTTCTGTACCTGCGTTATCCCATTCGGTAGGATCGCTTCTAAATGAGCGCTAACGCGCGCCAGCACTTTTAGTTTTTAGTTTTTAGTTCTTAACTCTAAAAGTCCTGCCAAAGCAATCAACAAATAAAAAAAATTCAAATAAAAAAAAATATACTACCTTTGAGCCGCATTTATATAGCAAAATTTAAGTCTAAAAGATGAAAAAGTATGTTATTTTTATAGTGTCATTTTCGCTCATGTATGCCTGTAAATCAGGGGAGGTACATGATTATTGCCAGTATGTTGATCCCTTTATCGGGACTGCTGACAATGGGCATACTTTTCCCGGGGCGACAGCGCCTTTCGGGTTCATACAGGCGAGTCCGGAGACTGGAAATGATGCATGGAAATACTGTTCCGGGTACAATTATGACGATAATTCGATAATTGGATTTGCGCAGAATCACCTTAACGGGACGGGCTGTTCCGACCTTGGCGATATATTGATGCTGCCCTTTACCGAAGGCGACCTCAGTGATGGAAACTATCGCGGCAGTTTCAAAAAATCCGACGAAAAAGCCTCTCCTGGATACTATTCCGTTAAACTGAACAATTTCGATATCGACGTGGAACTGACAGCTACACAACGTACAGCTTTCCATCGCTATACATTCAATAAAAATGCTCCCGCAAACCTCCTTCTCGATATGCAGAACGGAGTTGTATGGAGCGCTAAAAGTCTTGAAACCCACGTCCTGAATGCCGAAATAAACATGCCCGACAACAAAACTCTTACGGGACGTCAGCAAGTGCGGAACTGGGTTACCCGCCAATACTGTTACGTGATAAAATTCGACAGGCCATATACGGTGGAAGCCCTGAATCTTTCGAAGGAAAACATGTATGTGCAGTCGGTAGAGCTTAACGGCAGTTTATATACCGGGAAAAGCATATCGCATAAGGATATAATGAAAGGAGGACGCCTGGTTTTTACAATGACTGGCGAACCCGAAAAATAAACAGCAAAGCATAGTAATATTATTAATAAAATTTTAAAATTTAGTATCAATGGGGAAAAGTATTAAAGGAACAAGAACAGAACAGAATCTGTTGAAGGCTTTTGCGGGAGAATCACAGGCCCGCACACGTTACACGTTCTTTGCAAGTGTAGCAAAGAAGGAAGGATATGAGCAGATTTCCGCTATTTTCACGGAAACTGCAGAACAGGAAAAGGAACATGCCAAAAGGTTTTTTAAATTCCTTGAAGGCGGAATGCTCGAAATCACGGCGTCTTTCCCTGCAGGAATTATCGGTACAACCAAAGAAAATCTGGCTGCTGCCGCTGCAGGCGAAAATGAAGAATGGAGCGAACTGTATCCCGCATTTGCAAATATTGCAGAAGAAGAAGGATTTAACGCCATAGCCGCTGCTTTCCGCAATATCGCAAAAGTGGAAGCCGGACACGAAAAACGTTATTTGACGCTGTTCAAGCGCGTTACGGAGGAAAAGGTGTTTGAACGCGAAGAGGAAATCGAATGGCAGTGTCGCAACTGCGGATATATTCACAAGGGCGCCAACGCTCCCGAAGCATGTCCGGCATGTCTGCATCCGAAAGCTTTTTTCGAGCCAAGGAAAGATTATTAAGTAAAATTATTAACGTATATGAGAAGAAGAGATTTCCTGACAGGCGCAACTCTCATTGGCGTTGGAACTACCGCAGGAGCTTCTGCTTTATTAAGTTCGTGCGGAACGCAATCGACCCCAAAAGCGAAAGTTTATACTCCCGAAGAATTGGGAATGTATTCTTTTGTAGATGTAGCCCCTGACGGGAAACCCCTGAAAGCCGCCCTGATAGGTTGCGGAGACAGAGGTACCGGAGCGGCAACACAGTTTTTGAAATCGGGACCGAATGTTTCGATTATTGCTCTTGCCGACATTTTTCCCGACAGGATGGACAAGTGCAGGCAGGTTCTTAAGGAAAAGCATGACAATGAAGTGCCGGAAGCAAACCGCTTTTTCGGTTTCGACGCCTACAAAAAAGCGCTGGCAATGCCCGAAATCGACGTAGTACTGCTTTGTACTCCAACCCATTTCCGTCCCGAACAGTTCAAGGCGGCGGTAGAAGCGGGGAAACATGTGTTTATGGAAAAGCCCTGCGCTGTAGATCCGACCGGCATCCGTACAGTGATAACTGCGGCCAAAGCAGCGGCTTCAAAAGGTTTAACCGTAGTAACGGGAAACCAGCGCCGGCACAGACGCGATTACTGGGAAGCGTTTACTCAGGTGAAAAACGGTCTGATTGGAGATATCGTTTCCGCTTCCGCTCACTGGGATCAGGGCGCATGGTGGAACAAGCCCAAACGCGCGGAATGGAGCGATATGGAATATAATATCCGCAACTGGTTCAACATTAAATGGCTG
>JAIRZR010000268.1 GCA_031267155.1 Prevotellaceae bacterium
AACAGAAACAACAATGTTGGGGTATTTGCGGGAATGTAATGAAAAAATTGGTAATAAAGAAGAAATAAAAAGATTAAAGAATAGAATAATGGAAATAAACAATCATGGTCGAGATGGAATTAAGTACAAAAAAGAAAATTATTATAAAAAATAATGAGGCACGGATAAGCGGTGTATAACAGGCTTGTTTACGCTTCGCCGCCTTACGGCGGCTTGGCTTGAAAAGCTGGATCTTCATAACCGCAGATCAGCGACCCGCGGGATCTGTGCGCAGATAACACTGCCTGTCAAAGCTAAGAGCTAAAAACTAAAAGTGCTGGCGTGCGTCAGCCAGTTCTTAACTTTCAATTCTTAATTCTTAATTCTAACAGTTCTGCCTTTCAGGCAGCGCTTGAGAGGTAGCTGTTTTCCGCAGGTCGCGACCTGTGGTTATGAAAATAAAGCCTTTCAGACTATTATGCAAATGATTATTTTGCTTATCTTTACCCCGTAAAAATTTAAAGAAGATGGTACGTAATACGGATAAAAGACACGCGGGCTGTGTTTCCGAAAGGACGGACGGAACGAACAAGGAACGTTAAAAAATATACGCATGGTAGAATTATTATTTGAACTTACCAACGAACAGCGTAAGTATTTAGGACTTACCCCTGTTGAAGAGCATTGGGAACTTGTGAAGTTAAATGACATGTATCTTTACTTCGACGGCAACACCATTCGCAAAGAAATAGGAGTAAGCAACAACAGGTATTATGAACAGGAACTCTGCGAGCAAACAGCCGAAAACAGAACGGTTCTTTTACCCAAAACTGCCAAAGGAAAGCCTAAAAAGTTGAATTTTACGGCAACGCAATCGTTTGGTTCTTTCGGCGTATATTTCTGTTTTTCAAAAGATTCTCTTCGTATCGCGAGCTACACGACACAAACTACCTATTTCCACGAAGATTTCGACAACGAGAAAAATATCGATGACTTAAAGGCATGGCTTGAACAATGGATAACCGATAGCACTGACAAGGATTTGCAGGAAATAGAAGCGTTTAAAACCGCCAAACGACAACATTGTAAATTTGAGGAAGGCGACTTTTTTACATTCAAAATCGGTCGGCGCCAGTGGGCTTTTGGACGAATCCTGATAGATGTATCGCAACGGCAAAAAACAGAAGAGTTCAAACGGCAAAAAAATTACGGCTTGACTAATCTGATGGGCAAGGCATTGATTGTGAAAGTGTATCACAAAATCAGCGATACCATGAATATTGACCTCGACGAGCTGGCAAAATGCATGACATTGCCTTCACAAGCCATTATGGACAACGGGTTTTACTATGGCGAAAAGAAAATCATCGGACACAAAAAACTCACTGTTGATGATTATGGCGACATGCTCATTTCCTATAGCAGAAGCATTAGTCATAATGATAAAAATACTGTCTATCTGCAATATGGCTTTATTTACAGGGAAATAGATATTTCACGATTTGGGAAATATTTGAAAATAGAAAACAAAAACCTCTATTCTGGTTACAAGGATAACCCGTATCGCAACGAGGGAATCGGTTTTGGATTGCATATTGATAGCTTACAACAATGCATTGAAGCTAAATCAAACTTGCCGCTTTGGAACAGTGGCAGTTATTATATGTATGAACGGGACTTGCGGAATCCTAAAAATATTGAGATTAAGCGGGAAATTTTTCATGCTTTCGGTCTTGATGCCGACAAAAGTTATGAGGAAAATCTGAAAATAATTAGTGTGCAAGGAAGGTCGTAACCCTCGCCCGACGCGTTCTTCAGACTATATCGAGTGGAGGAAGGATGCCAGTGAAAGGACAGTTAGGAAAGAATAAAAATGAAAGCAGCAGACATGAATTTTACAGTAAAGGAACCCATGCCGCCGGTATGGATGGTGCATCCCTATATTTCCCGCTACAGTATCGACTGGCGTTAGCTAATGCGCGCCAGCCAACTTTCAGTTTTCAGTTCTTAACTCTAAAATGCTTACTTTTGCCCCGTAAAAATTTAAAGAAGATGATACGTAATACGAACAAAAGACATGCAGGCGATGTTCCCGCAGCGGCGGAGATCGCTCCGGGCGGGAGAATTATTATAGAAAAATCCGTACCGGTAAAAACAGCCGTGGGGATATTTGAAAATTACAGGGATGGTATTATTCTAGAGAATATTGAATGGCAACACCGTCAAATGGTTTTTTATTGTACTATTAGCAGTCATGCAATAAAAAATGATGAAAATATAAAATTAGACAGGGAATATAACTTTAAAATAATATTCGAAGACGTAATTTCATTATTTCACGCGGAATATGACACGTATGAGGCAATATGCCCGGGAAGAAAAGGATTGAAAAAATATGGATATGCAAAACCAAAAGTGAACGGGAGTATATTTGAAATGATAGAAAATTCAAATTATATAAAGGCTTTACCCGCGCGGGAGGAATACGTGGGTAAAGTAAGGCATTATTGTTTAACAACGTATGACGATGTTTTTAATATAATAGCAAAATCATATACAGTGGAATTTTTGTAAAATACGGTAAAAAATAAGCGGCATATATAGTAAATCACGGATTAGGAAGCACAGGAAAGAATAAAAAATGAAAGTGGCAAACATGAATTTTACAGTAAAGGAACCCATGCCGCCGGTATGGATGATGCATCCCCATATTTCCCGCTACAGTATCGGCTGGCGCATGGGCTACGGGGAATGGTACAAGAACGATTTTTGGAACTGGTTCGATTCGTTAACGGACAGCGGGAAGGAATTATACGAGAAAATGTTCCCGGCGCCCAAACTATGGAGGGGAATTTATAATGAAAACTGTGATCCCGAAGACTTCGAATGTTACAGGTATAAAACGGTACAGTTATGGAACAGGAACGGTGAATGCAGGTACAACCGTAAAAAGTTGGAGGACGAATACGGCGCCGGTAAACGCGATGAATTTGTGTTTTTCTGGAAACCGCGGGATGGAGCGGTTAATGAATCGTGCCTGGGACAGTGGCAGCCGTCGGCATTTACTGTCGATACTGATGAATACAGTTGCGCCGAACAGTATATGATGGCGGAAAAAGCACGCCTGTTCGACGACGGGGAAATGCGCGCTTTAATAATGAAATCCCGGGATCCCAAAGAAATGAAAGCGCTGGGGAAAAAGGTAAAGAATTTTGATCAGGCGATATGGGACAGGGTAAAATATTCCATTGTCCTGAACGGGAATTATTATAAGTTTTCCCAAAATGAAGACATAAGGAATTACCTGCTGTCAACCGGAAATAAAATACTGGTTGAAGCCAGTCCGCTGGATATCGTATGGGGAATCGGGCTTGGCAGCGAAAATGAAAAGGCATGTAATCCAAACACGTGGAGAGGGAAAAATCTTTTAGGATTCGCCCTGATGGAAGTAAGGGACGAAATAGAAAATGTATATAAAAATTATGACAGGGTAAACTGGAAAGAAATATTAAAAAAATACAGTGAATGACCGCGGATAGAAATGATAAGGCAAAATGGAACGCGTTCCCGAAATGCTATGCTTTTAATAGAAACTGCCCTAATTATTCTCACGACATGGTGCACTGATGAAACGCGTAAATGACAAGAATAGAAAACATGAATAATTACCATAAATTCAAAGAGCACGACAAGATCATGTCGCGTGATTTGGGAGAGGCTTTAGACATTTCGGAAAAAGACCTTCGCGTGATTGACGATTGGTTCGCGACCTATTTGGAGAGACATTCCGGGACAACCACTTTCGATAAAGGATTAGCCTTTGAAAACGAACTTAAAGAATTACACGATATCATGTTTAAACAAACGAGTTCGCGGTCACACAAGTATATACTCCCGAAATTAATAAAATACCACAACATCTCTGCCAGCGGATTTTTAAAATCCGCGCTTGTTGCCCGGTTGCAAGTCCTGTTGAGAGACTTAATATCAAGATACATGAACGAAATAAACGTGAGTTATTCGCCTTCAGAATTCGTGCTTGCCATAATCTACCTGAGGGATAATTTCACGCTTTCGCCAAATGGCGAGCTGGTAGAGAACATGCTAAAAATTAACTCAAAGCATAAAATTACTGCCAAATCAACCCGGGAGGAAAGACAAAATATAATCGCCAACATGCTTTATATTATTACACGCGAAGGATATCATCACGATATTGTATGCTTCAAGAAAATACTCGAATTAATTACCGCCGACGATATCAAACTCATGGAGCAGGTTAAAAAAATAAAAGATACTCAAGGTTGCTATTTCCTGACCAACCTAATATTTAACACGCCATTGCCATCGGGCGAGTTACCAGAAGACTTTGACCTGAAACGGGAAATGATATTTTGGCTGGACTCCCCCGCGGGCGCAAGACCAAGACAAAATTGGATAGATAAGATGCACGTCTTGAAAGAAAAAATTGGATTATTGCCTCTACTCTCGATTTGCGATAAAATCGTGGAGAATGAACATCTTAAAAACTACTATTTCAACGAAATCTCTTATTGGGGAGATAACGTGTGTAAACGATTTATAAAATCTGCCAGATGGACAAAAGAATATAATCATGAATCATGATCACGACAGCGCGACGACGACGGCAGCCGGGACGTCTGGTAACGACAAGCCGGGAACCTCGCCTTTAACGCGACGGGGCGAAGATGCCGCGACGGGGAGTACTCGAAACGTGGAAATTGAATTGCCGGAGTCCCAAATAAAGAAAATTGAAGATCTGAACTGTTATAGAGAATACAATCTCCTGATCTCTTCTGAAAAACATTACATTCCTCCACTGGAATGTTCCCTGGAATTATGGTTCGATACGCGCAACAAAATCACCCCGCCCCAAAAGCACGTACACGTGCTAAATCAATTCATGAAAATCGATCCGGTTGAATTGATCACCGCGCTGGATAATTTGCGGGTCGAGTCGATTTCAAATCACAGGATTATCAAAAAATCCAAAAGAATCAAGTGTCTCGAAGAGTTAGAGCTTGATTATATCCTATTGCCTCGCCAAAGCCGGACAAAAAATGGATATGTATTCATATACGCGACGACCGGGTGGAAGATATTGAGGTCAGAATTTTCGCTGGAAATTGAAATATTATTCAAAAATAATAAACTGGAATTAGTGCAAGAGCATAGCGGGTTATGGACGAGACTGGAATGGAATTTTGAATACGATATAAAATAACCCGAGTTCGAGATAAGCATAGCCCGTTAGGGCTTATATATCAATAGAAAATATTTTCTGCCTGTTTCCGAACACCGTAGGTGTTCAATCCCCGACGGACATAGTTGTCAGGGCATAGCCGTCAGATTAATGGCTGAAAGCCCAATAATCAGCAGTATAGGAAAACGCCCAATATCATCAACTTAAGGATTGAAAACTTTTACGGACGGGAAGCGACTTGAAAAGTCGGATTTTCATAATCGCGAGTCGCCGACAGCATAGCCATCGGCGACCCGTGGATCTTGGGATAAATAAAATTTACTGCCTGTAAGGCAGGACTATATCCTGCTTTTAAATCCTGCCTTACAGGCGGCGGTTAGGGATGGGATGCTTTCCGGGGGGCGATGACCCCCGGTTATGAAAATCCCGTCCTAAAGGGACTTTTCGGCTTAAGTTGAGGGCATTGGGCGTTGCCCAATCGTGATCGGAAGATCTGCAAAAAGTGTATAGTATTTACGATCGGCATTATTGCAACGATAAACGGGCGTGAATATCATGTAATCGTGCTGTAGAGGCAGGCCTCGTGTCCGCCTGCGATCATGTTTTGGCTCGTATCATTCGCGAATGGACACGAGGCCCGCCCTTACAGCATGATTATAAATTTCGCGGGCGACGGTATGATGATAAAATATCGCTGTAGAGGCAGGACAAACCCTGCCCGCGATCATATTTTAGCCCGTATGATTCGCAGGTAGAGCATATCCCGCCTCTACAGCGAAGCAATCCATAAAATAGCATTGCAATAACGTCTTTATGATCTATAAAAAGCGCATAGCGCTTATGTGTTTATAGCCGTGGCTGACAGGCCACGGTCAACGAAATATCCTCCATTCATGCGCCGCGTAGCGGTGCCGCCTTATTGTTCAGGCAATATTAGGGATGGCTATTTTCTACAGATCACAATCCGCGGCTATGAAAATAAAGCCTTTCGAGCTATCACGTGAATAATTATTTTGCTTATCTTCACCCCATAAAAATTTCAGGAAGATGATACCTAGTACGAACAAAAGACATACGAACGATGTTCCCGTGGCGGCAGACGGCACGGTGGCACGCGAAACGTTTGGCGCCTGCAGGACAGGAAGCCTTGCTTTAGCTCAACGCGGTCAGGAGACTGCGCCGGACGGGAAAAAAACGATGAAATACTATAAAGCCATTAACCCCATTTCTAAATTACCAAAAAACACATTGTGTTTTAATGAAACAAAAAATATTGATGATTCCGAAATGTTAAAAATAAATTATGACGCTGATTTTAGATTTGATGATATTATAAAAATTTCCGTGGACAAAGATCCTAAAATCAAAGAATACAAAGAATTTGATTTTAATCTAAGTAATAGTGGAATACAAATAGTCAGTGAGTATTTTAAAGACATTATAGGAGATAATGATATTACGTTTTTTGAAATCGAAACAATAAATTACAAGACAAAAAGGAAATACTACGTGATGAAAATAAATAAATTTTATGACTGTGTGGATGAAGCAAAATCAGAAATAAGATATTGGACAAAAGAAAATACAAACATAAAGGAACGGGTAGGAAAATATGAAAACCTGATGAAATTTGTTATTGATGATAATAAGGTTGGTGAAGCAAAAATATTTCGTTTAAAAAAATATTTTCCAGCGATCATAATAAGAGATGATTTAAGAGAAAAAATCATTAAAAATAAGATAACAGGCATAGATTTTATAGATACATGGGAATTAAAATAACCTGAATTCGGGATAAGTATAGCCCATTAAGACTTATATATTAATAGAAAATATTTTTCACCCTTTCACGAATGCCGTAGGTGTTCAATCCTTGATGGACATAGCCGTTAGGTTAAAGACTAAAATCTCGATAATCAATGGTATCGAGCAACGACCAATATCGTCAACTTAAACTGAGAAGTCCCGTCAGGGACAGAATTTTCATAACCGAAGGTCATCGACCTTCGGAAAGCATCTTATTCTTAACCGCTGCCTGCAAGGCAGGATTTTCAGGATTAAGAATTAAAAATTAAGAACTAAGAGTACTGGTGCGTGTTAGCATTCTTAGTTCTTAACTCTAAAATCCTTCGGATTATCACGCGAATGATTATTTTATTTACCTTTGCCTTGTAAAAATTTTAAGAAAATGATACGTAATATGAATAAAAGATATGTGGGTGGCGTTCTCGCGGCAGCGGACGGGACAGCAGAGACGACAGATGCGCGTTTTTCTACCCGGATCAGGATAGCAGGAAATACTATCGCGCCTTGTTTTGCAATTATAAAACAAAAAGGCTATAAGATTGAAGCCCGTGTTAATAAAAATTCCAGCGGTGAATATTTCTACACGTGGGATGCAGTAAAAGAAAATCATCATTTCAGCGCAGAATGTCCGGTGGAACTCCTTGGTCTTATTAGCATGTGGGAAATCCGGGGAGATAACTGGAAAGCAAATGATATTGAATATAGGGAATATGATAAATTCACTGCAGAAGCCCCGGTATATGATAATGATGGGAACCTAATTGAAAATGAATAAAATTCGGCGGCGATAACAGAACATAAAATTACGCGATCCCTCAAAAA
>JAIRZR010000336.1 GCA_031267155.1 Prevotellaceae bacterium
TGAAGAAAAAACAGACCGCTAAAAACGAACTTAAATTGCAAAAAATGGCTAAACAACTCGGTTATGACTTAATTAAAGTAGCCTATTAATGTGCTACTTACGAAAGCGTCATTGTAAGGAACGAAGCAATCCAGAAAGTTCAATTGTTATATGTTATTAATTTTTCTTCCCATAATAAGGGGTTTACGACAAAATTCCGCATTTCAATTTCCCCCGCCTGCCCGCTTTTTTCGACAAAATTGATACCGCTTCAGTCTTTCAGCAGTAAAAAAACACAAATTCACCTGTCAGTATAACATATTAATAGCATGACAAATAGCTCCGCAAATAACACATGTACAATAAAAATAAGCATTCATTACAAATAAAATATTACTTTTGTTCGTTCAGTTTGTTTGTTTAATGGATAGAAAATTAATTAATAATGTACGAATATATAAAGGGAGAATTAGTTTTATTGACGCCGACTTATGCGGTTTTAGATGTACAGGGGGTTGCTTATAACATCATTATATCATTGCAGACGTACACAAAACTTGCCAAGGTCGCAACAGCTAAATTAAGTGTACATCAGGTCATTCGCGAGGACGCCCATTTGCTTTATGGTTTTTATGACGAAGAGGAGCGGCAAATTTTCCGTTTACTCATAAACGTCAATGGAGTAGGACCGAACACAGCCCTGATGATGCTTTCGTCCCTCTCGGCTGAAGAAATCAGGGCGGCGATACTGAAGGAGGACATCAATACCCTGAAAGGCGTTAAGGGAATTGGACTGAAGACAGCCCAGAGAATAATTGTGGATCTGCGGGATAAAGTTACGACATCGGGCGCAAGTTCCGATTTGTTCGCCAAACTGTCGGCGGGCAACAAGCAAAAGGAAGAAGCGCTGTCGGCGCTGATAGCCCTGGGTTTTGCCAAAGCGCCTGCCGAAAAAACGCTGGACAAGCTTTTGAAACAATCAGAAAATTATACTGTTGAAGAATTAATTAAGGCGGCATTGAAACAGATGTAAATTAATATTGATTATGTTTAAACAAAGTATCAGACAAATATTCCGATTTTTTTTAATCATTACCTTCGCGTTTGCAGGCAATGCCGTTCTGGCGCAAAGCCGGTCTGCCGACAGTACGGCAACTTTGCTCCTGCCAAAGCCTGAAGATGAAGAAACAGTTGTATATGACCCTGATACCAACAGTTATCTCTACTATAAAAAAGGAGAGGAGAAAACGGGCATACCGTTTAAAATCCTTTCGAAGGAAGAGTACGACAAGGAAACGATAGTCAAAGCCATGAGCGACTCGTGGTTAAAGCGAAGAGAAGAGAGTGCGGGAAAGACGGACAGCAGGGGCGGACTCCTGCCTTCGTTCAGGAGGAGCGTGAACAACAGGACTTTCGAAAAAGTTTTCGGCGGGAGCGATATCGTAGTCAATTTCAACGGGAAAGTGGACGTCAGGCTGGGCGTCAGATCGACCAGAATCAATAACCCGCTTACTCCGCCGCCTTACAGGACAACCATCTCGCCGAATTTCGAAGCAACTTATCAACTGAATCTTACGGGAAATATCGGCGAACGGATCAAGCTGAATTTCACCTTTGACCCCAATTCGACCTTTGATTTCGAGACGAACCTGAATATCGGCTACAAGGGCGGAGAAGACGACATTCTGCAAAACCTCGAACTTGGAAACATAAGCATGCCGATAAGCAATTCGCTGATAATGGGAAGCCGGAGCCTGTTCGGCGGTCGTGCAGATTTGAGAATCGGGAAGCTGGATATTACCCTGCTTGCATCCCAGCAGAGGGGACAGTCCAAAACGATTGACGTCAAGGGAGGCGCCCAGTCAAGAGAGTTTGAAATTGCCGCCGACGAATACCGGGCAAACCAGCATTTCTTCCTTTCGCATTATTTCAGAGACAATTACGAGCGGGCGCTGTCTCAAAGACCCCTGATAACTTCGGGCATCAACGTTACGAAAATCGAAGTATGGGTTACGAACCGTACCAATTCTATAAGCGAGAGCAACAACAATCATCGTAATATTGTGGCGTTTATGGATTTGGCGGAACCTTCGAAAATCTTCAACAATCTTCCCGAATTTGCATCAACCCCCGGACAATCATATCCTTCGAACAATGCCAACGGACTGTATCAGGAAATGACAGGCAGATACAATCTGCGTAATTTTTCCCAGATTGCGGCGGCATTGCAGCCACTGTCCGGACGGAATTTCACTTCGGGAAAGGATTATGAAAAGCTTGAACGGGCGCGGAGACTGCCTCCCAGCGAATTTACCTTAAATTCGCAGCTTGGGTTTATTTCCCTTAGTATGCCGCTTAGGGAAGACGAAGTTTTAGCCGTGGCATACGAATATACATTAAACGGGCGCACTTTCAAAGTTGGCGAAATCTCGACTTCGGGAACGACAGGCTCCGACAGTACATTGATTTTGAAGTTAATAAAAGGAACAATACTGACTCCCCATCTTCCGACATGGAAGCTGATGATGAAGAACATATATTCCCTGAATGCCTATCTGTTGAAACCGGAAAATTTTGAATTGAACATATTCTACGAAGACAGCGAACTGGGTACGGCTGTTCCGTATATTTCCGAAGGACCCATAGATAAGCAGCCATTAATCAGCGTATTGAATCTCGATAAAGTGAATCTGAACGGGGACGCATATCCCGACGGAGTGTTCGATTTTGTGCAGGGAATAACTATAGATTCGGATAAGGGAATGATAATCTTTCCTGTGCTTGAGCCTTTTGGTCGTTTTTTAGAAAGTCAGTTCAAGGGAAATCCCGCCTCGTCGAAATATGTATATAAGGAACTGTATGATTCCACTTTAATCAAAGCCAAAGAGATTGCCGAAAAAAACAAGTTCTATCTCAGAGGATTTTGCGAAACCTCGTCGCAGGGACAGGGAGAGATAGATCTTGGAGCGACCAATGTCGCCGAAGGTTCCGTAGTTGTTACTGCCGGAGGCACTACCTTAATGGAAGGCATTGACTATAAGGTAAACTATATGATAGGGACAGTTACAATTATTAATCCCGGATATCTAAATTCAAATGTTCCCATAAGCATAAAGCTGGAGAACAGAGAAATGTATAATATGCAGACAAAGACCATGCTGGGAGTTGATACAGAATACAAGTTCAACGAAAAATTCCTGATTGGAGGCACCATGCTTTATCTGAACGAAAAGCCCATGACACAGAAAATTGCATACGGAGAAGAACCCATATCGAATGCAATTTGG
>JAIRZR010000178.1 GCA_031267155.1 Prevotellaceae bacterium
TACAAAAGCCCGAGGGGAGCGGAAGGAGCTGTTGATGCTAAATATTAAATTGATAATTAATTAAATTAATAAATTTTATATTATAATAAAAATGAAAAAAATATTATCATTCGTTGTAATAGCATGTATCATGCTGTTTACTTATTCGTGTAATTGTGGCTCGAAAGACAAGAAATGCGAAAAAGCCGGATCCTGCTGCCAGGGAAATTCCCAAAAGGTGGAAATAAAAAAGATTGTCATAACGGCATATCTTGACATCAAAGCAGACCAGGTTGAGAAATTTTTGACCGAAGTTCAGGAAGTAATCACCAAAAGTCAGGCCGAAGAAGGCAACGCAAGCTATAATTTGTTTGCCGACCTGAAGGAAAAGAACAAATTCGTGTTTGTGGAAGAATGGAAGGGTCAGGCGGCAGTAGATACTCACTTTGCTACAGAGCACTTTAAGAAGTTTAATACTCTGATGGACGAGGTTGCCGCTTCTCCTGCAAAGATCAAAATTTTCGAGGTATTTAATGAGAAATAGACAAAGTTTTTAAAATATTTTTCAGAAATATTCGGTGGAATTAAATTTTTTACTACTTTTGCGCGTCGTTTCGCACGGCGTCCCCTGGTGAGGTGGGTGAGTGGCTGAAACCAACAGTTTGCTAAACTGTCGTACGGGAAACTGTACCGGGGGTTCGAATCCCCCCCTCACCGCAAACAATACTAAAAACCAATGCATAGAGTTTGCCGGCCTCGCTATTTCATAGTTTGTTACATCTTTTAAGCCTCGCTATTCGACTATCTATTATTTCATTTGCACAACCTTTACCGGACTTGTTTCAATCTGCTGTAATCGTTCGATTTTCCTTCTCTGCGGCAAAATTCTATATTCCCCGATTCCTGTATTTTCCTTATTTAGCAGAGTACGCGCATTTTTTGCGAAAAATCCAATTTCTTTCAGGAATGAGGCGTCCAACTTTTCGGCATCATTTTCATAATCGGCTACCGGCAGAATATAGTGTCGTGTTTTCCCGTTTTCCCTGGGTTTATATACCCAGACAAGATTGTATCCCGCCCATGTAATTTTGGGATTCGGACCGTCTTTAACTATCGAGACTTTCAGTATAGCTCCTCCATCGGTATTCGGAAACGGCTGATTGGACACAAAATTACCCAGAGAATATGCGACCAGCTTATCGCATCTTCCATCCACGGAATAACGTTTTTCCATTGGCTGTATCACATGCGGATGCGCCCCTATCACAAGATTTACTCCATTGAGGAACAGCATCTCCGTCAGCTTTTTCTGTTCGTCGCCGGGACGTCTTTCATATTCGTTTCCCCAGTGCATGAATGCGATTATTATATCCGAAGCCGATAATTTTGCCTTTTCTATATCCTCGATTATCTGTGCGCTGTCAATCATATTAATCAATAAAGGGTTTGCGCTCATACCGTTGGTACTGTACGTATAGTTCAGTATAGCGATCCTGAAATTTTTCACCGAAACGATAAGCGGGTATTTTTCAGCGCGTTCGTCCCTGTTCCGGAACATTCCCGTATGTACTATACCGAATGAATCCAGTATGTCCACAGTTCTTTTTACACCTTTCGAGCCTTTGTCGCACGAATGATTATTTGCGGTAAGCAAAACATCGAAACCGATCTTTTTCAAATCCATAGCTATTTCGTCGGGACCGCTGAAGGTCGGATAACCCGAATAAGGTTTACCGGCTAAAGGGACTTCGAGATTGGCAAGAGCCAAATCTGCTGAAAGTATTTCGTCTTTTATGTACTTAAAACATGGTTCGAAATCATACACGCCGTCGTCCCTGAGCGCTCCCTTGAACTGGGTCGAGTGCTGCATTACATCTCCGACAAAAATCAGAGTTATGGCATTATCATCGGCATAATTGCAAATAGTGTCGTTTGAAGCGGTTAATATACCGCTAAATGGCACAAAAATAAGTGTTAATAAGTTGCGTAAAAGATATTTCATCCGTTTAATTTTGTTAAAAATAAATCATAAATACTAAATTTTACAACAAAAGTAATCATATTTAAATAAAATCACGTACCTTTGGGCAAAATTTTATTGTGTTAATGATATAATAAATTGAAAATGATGAAAAAGATAATAATTGCGTTTTCTGTAACAGTTATGTTAGCCATACTTCTGTTACTGGGATTGGGATTGAGCGGATGCGACTGGTTCAATACAAGTGTTTTGGGCAAATCGAAGAAAGAAGCTTCGGAAGAAAAGATAAGCGATAAGGAAAATCTGGACAGCATCCGCAATGCCGAACGGATTAAGTATGAGGCTCTGGAAGCTCTGGAAAGAGAACAGGCAAAAAATCAGGCGCCCAAACCTTACCATATTATAGTAGGCGCATTTGAAGAAAAGCCTAACGCCGACAACATGTCCAGTTTATTCAAATCAAACGGCTACAATCCCGTACTGTTCAATTATGGCGGTTTAACTCATGTTTCGGCTGTTTCCTTCGAAACTTTTCATGAAGCGGAAACAGCGCTCAGAAACATGCTAAATCTGAGTTACTGTCCCGAAGATGCGTGGATTTTTAAGAGGTGAGCAAAAAAAAATACTCAAATTTCATCAGCGGGGACATAATGTTTCTATATTAATAACAAGACAGTTATACTGCTTCAGTGGCAGTGAAAAAATATTTTTATGAAAAAAATTGTAAAAAAATATTGCAGGATGAATTTATTTGATTACTTTTGCGCCCTGATAATAAGAATTTTTTGTTAAATGAGAAAAGTAGAAATATATACGGTAAATGGGAAATACAATGGTTACATGATCGCCATGTGTATGTGCTTCTGTTTATGCCGGAATGTATCTCTATTGTCGTAAAATGAGTGAAAAATAAGAGAAAATCCGGCGGAAACGCCGGATTTTTGTTTTTATATAAAAATAATATTAAAAAGTTAAAACTAAGAATTATGAGTAAAAAAAATTATCGTTTTGAAACCCTGCAGGTACATGCAGGACAGACGCCAGACCCAGTAAGCAATTCACGGGCTGTGCCAATTTACCAAACTTCATCCTATGTCTTTGAGGATGCGAAAGACGGGGCAGACCGTTTTGCTCTCAGGAAGTTCGGCAACATCTATTCCCGCCTGACAAACTCCACAACAGCGGTATTCGAAGACCGGATCGCTGCTCTGGAAGGAGGAAGCGCTGCCGTGGCTACCTCTTCGGGACAAGCCGCCCAGTTTCTCGCAATTAACAATCTTGCGGGAGTAGGTGACAACATCGTAAGTACATCTTATTTGTATGGAGGAACTTACAATCAGTTCAAGGTTTCGTTCCGCCGCCTTGGCATCGAAGTCCGCTTCGCAAAGGGCGATAATGTGGACAGCATCGCCTCGCTGATAGATTCCCGTACAAAGGCGATATACCTCGAAACGATAGGCAATCCCGAATTTAATGTTCCGGATTTTGAGCCTATTGTCGCTCTTGCCCGCAAGCATGACGTCGCTGTGCTGACAGACAATACTTTCGGCGCCGGAGGCTACCTTTTCCGACCTCTGGAATGGGGTGTAAATGTTGTAACACATTCGGCAACAAAATGGATCGGCGGACACGGAACCAGCATCGGAGGAATTGTTGTCGATGGTGGAAACTTCAACTGGGACAACGGAAAATATCCTGCGCTCAGCGAACCTACCGACAGCTATCACGGTCTGAACTTCTGGGAAACTTTCGGGGCTTCTTCTCCTTTCGGAAATATAGCTTTTGCTATCCGTACACGCGCCGAGGGTTTGCGCGACCTGGGTCCATGCATCAGTCCGTTCAATTCGTTTTTGCTGCTGCAGGGTCTTGAAACACTGTCGCTAAGAGTACAGCGCAGTGTCGATAATGCTCTGGAACTGGCTCAGTGGCTCGAAAAGAATCCAAAAGTAGAAAGCGTAAATTATGCAGGACTGGAAAGCAGCCCGCATAACAAACTGGCAAAAAAATATTTACGCAACGGTTTTGGCGGCGTACTGTCGTTCAGGATAAAAGGAACTTCGGAGCAGGCTCAGGGCTTAATCAGTCATCTGGAACTGATCAGTCATCTGGCAAATGTCGGGGATGCAAAAACGCTGATTATCCATTCTGCATCTACTACACATTCCCAACTGACAGAGGAAGAACTTGTTTCTGCCGGCGTTTATCCGAACCAGCTGCGCGTATCCTTAGGTATAGAGAATATCGAGGATATTAAGGACGATTTGAATAACGCATTGAATACATTGTAAAATACATCCTTTTTTACGTTAGTTTTTCACATGCAGCCGATTAAATCCTTTTTCGGCTGCATTTTTTTTGATACTGCACAAAAATGTCAAGCAAATTTATGCCGATTCATCCTGCCATGAACCTGTCAAAAGTTCTTTTGCCGCAACATAGTCTTTTTCCATAACGTACAATTTTATACTGTTATCGCTGGAAAAGAAGTTCCCAAATATCGCGGTTTCTGTAGATAAAAAGCAACGTATTTCATTTGCTTCAAGTAATCCTTTTACTATTTTCGCTTGAGGTATACTATGGAACACCATCAAAACTGCAGTTTTACTGTCATCCATGAGACTAACTAATTAAAAAAATCCTGCTCAAAGATAATATGAATTTTGTTATACGGAATACGAAAATAAAAAATGTAACTGCCTTAAATGTTTTAATCCTGTATGTTAGATTATTACGATTTCGCCCTTGTGATGTTTCTTTGAAAAAAAGAGAAAGGATATTATTCTTTTTTTTGGGAGAAACGCTTTTTTTAATCATAAGTTGTTCGGGCTTCGCCAGCAGAGCGTAATATTACGAAGCAAATGTAATGCTTTTTTATTGCATAATCGAATTTCATTTGGACAGCGTGTTGGTATACAGATTTTAGGAACTGTTGAGAAATAAACTGCGCAAGATGCTCCGTCTCTGTTGCGCAAGATGCTCCGTCTCTGCTGATAAAGCTGCCCAGCTCTGCTGATAAAGCTGCCCAGCTCTGCTGATAAAGCTGCCCAGCTCTACTGATAAAGTTGCCCAGCTCTACTGATAAAGTTGGTTATCTCTGTCGCATAGGATATTTCCCTCGCAGAAGGAAAGCGTCAACTTCATTAGAAATACATTTATAAATTGAAGTGAATATGCCGTCTGCATCATACAGTCGCGCATTTTCCGTTTTCGATATAAAGATATCTGTCTATGCACGAAGGCAATTCCTCCGGCTGGTGAGACACAAAGATCAATGTCCGCTTCCGGCAA
>JAIRZR010000181.1 GCA_031267155.1 Prevotellaceae bacterium
TTGCCGGAAGCGGACATTGATCTTTGTGTCTCACCAGCCGGAGGAATTGCCTTCGTGCATAGACAGATATCTTTATATCGAAAACGGAAAATGCGCGACTGTATGATGCAGACGGCATAAAATACGCCGATAGACACAGCAAAAGCAAAATAATGAAATTTGATAAAATTTAAACTGAAACTGTTACGGATTAACTGCTTTTGGACTGTATAATAAATATTAATTATTATCTTTGTGCCGGATTTCAGACGAAAATTTGTGATAAAAAGACGGATATGAAAAGAAAATGTTTGTATAGAGACAGGAATAATAAACACTTTAATATATAAATGTCATGAAATATTTTAAGCTACTTACCGTACTGGCGCTACTTTTGGCCTCATGTACCCAGAACTCCAAAAAACAGGACAATATCCCTGTTATTGATTTCAATCGGGAACAAAACGTCGATGTATCGGATATACTCGAACTGGATTTTGTTAAACTGGAAACCGATGAAAACTGCCTTATAAACAAAAGCGTAAGGCAAATAGAATCTTTTGACGGCAGAATATTCATACTGTCGGGAGGAGAATCAAGCTCCCTGTTTGTATTTGACCGTTCGGGCAAGTTTATCAGTTCAATAGGGAATATGGGCAACGCTCCGGGGGAATACGTCGCCATTACCTCTTTCTGCATAGACAGGCGCAGAAATACCGTATCGCTTGCGGATCCGGGACAAAAGAAAATAATCAACTACAGTACTGAAAACTACGAATTTGTTTCCGAGCATAAAACATCGGATTACACATTTCTCTGTTTTGAATATCTGGACGGAAATAAAATTGTATGCACCGACGTTGGAACGAGCAGTGACAGTGTGGAATGGAATTTCATACTTGCCGATACCAATCAAAGGTATATAAACAGATATGTGAAAAAGGAATTTATAACGGGCTATCATACCGGACCGTTAAAAAATCTGTATAAATATAAGGATGAACTGTATGCCTATCCCGAATACCAGACCGATCATTTTGTTTACCGCCTGTCGGAAGACGGAGCCGTTCCCGTTTACCGGCTGCAATTCGGCAAATACGTCCGTCCTTCAATAAGTTATCTGAAGAAAATTTCTGCCGGAAACGAAAATTTCCTTGGCTCCCTGTATCAGTCGGATTATGTGTACAATTTCCACGTTTTTGAAACGGATAAAGCCCTTTGCGCAGATTACACGGTTTCGGGAGCGGGGCATATCGGAATACACAGCAAAAGCAGCGGGAAGACATACAGTTACACAGTGGAAGAATTTCAGAATATGCTGAAAACAGGCAAAATTCAGCAAATTTCCGGCATTGTGGACGACTATGTTGCAACAGTTCTGCAACCGTTCGAACTGATTGAAATGAAGGCAGGCGGGCATGAGTTTCCTCAAAAACTGCAGAAACTGGTAAACGAATCAAAAGACGACGACAATCCGGTTTTGTGTCTGTTTAAAGTGAAAGATTGATAAACTGTAGCACGGTGTGGTATTTTCGGGAATAAGCAACTGCCGAATTGAAAATTCGGGACACGATACCGCTTATTTTTTCTATCTTTGCCCCGTAAAATTTTAAGAAAATGATACGGAATACGGACAAAAGAACAGATTAAAAATGCGGGCAGTACTTAACCGGACTTTTATCGGTAAGACCTGAAAAATTAAGTATTACAGATTGACTGTTCTGCTGGGAAAATGAAAATTATTAATGTATAATGGAGACACAAAAACGATCTCTAAATTAAAAAAGATATGAAACAGTATACAAGAAAAGAAGTTGCGGCTGCTATCGACCATGCGGTGTTGAAACCCGAGATGACGGCGGCTGATGTTGAAAAAAACGCGGCGATGTGTATTCGCGAAAAGGTGGCGAGCATGTGCGTGCGTCCCTGCAATGTGTACCAGGCCGTCCGTTTGCTGAGGGGTTCGGGAGTGAAAGTGTCCTGCGTGCTGAGTTTTCCGCATGGCGCCGATACCACGCTTATAAAAAGCTTTCAGGCGAAGCAGGCGATTCTCGACGGCGTGGATGAAATAGATATGGTGATGAACATCGGAGAATTTCTCTCGGGCGGATACAGATATGTGGTAAAGGATATCCAGGCTGTTGTAGAGCCGGCCCATGCCGCGAATGTGCTGGTGAAGGTGATTCAGGAAAGCGGATTTCTCACACTGGAACAGGTCGCTAAAGCCTGCGAACTCTCATACGAAGCCGGAGCCGATTTTGTGAAAACTTCTACAGGATTCGGACCCGGCAGCGCTACTCCGGAAATCATTGACGTGATGCTTCGCACAGTGGGTGACAGGATGAAAGTAAAACCCTCGGGAGGTATCCGCGACTGGAATACCGCTGTGGGATACCTTGAACAGGGCGTACACCGTCTTGGAGTAGGCTCAACGGAAGCAGTACTTAACGGAGAACCGGCCGGGGAGGGGTACTGATATGAAAGCCGTAGTGTTTTATGCTCCCGGAGATATACGGGTTGAAGAAGTCGGATGTCCGGCTTGCGGGGCCGGCGAGGCGCTGGTCAAAGTGGATGCATGTGCAGTATGCGGATCGGATATGAAAGCGGCGGTGTCGGGCAATGTCCGCATCAAGCCGCCGCGTATTATGGGACACGAGTTTACAGGCCTGATTGTCCGGAAAGGCGAGATGGTGGAGGGCTACTCTGCCGGCGACCGGGTGGTTATGGCTACGAGTATCAGCTGCGGCGAATGTTATTATTGCCGGCACGGACACTCTAACCTGTGCGTAAACCTTGCTCCCATGGGCTACAGTTTCGATGGCGGAATGGCAGAGTATGTAACGATTCCCGAACAGGCAATACTGAACGGACATTTAATCAAAACTCCGGCATCGCTGCCTGCCGAAGTGGCTGCCCTGGCGGAACCTGTCAGCTGCGCTGTCAATTCAATAGAACAGTGCAGTGTGAAACAGGGCGATACGGTAGTCGTTATTGGCGCCGGACCGATGGGAATACTGAACGCATGTGTGGCGCGGGCGTATGGAGCGTCGAAAATCATTTTCGCCGAACTGAACGCACAGCGGCTGAAACAGTGCGAACAGTTTAACTTCGACCGTATAGTAAATCCTGCGGAAGAAGACCTGAAACAGGTGATTATGGACGAAACGGAAGGCTATGGCGCAGATGCGGTAATCATTGCCGCGCCGGCGGCAGCCCCTCAGGAACAGGCGCTCGAACTTGTCCGCAAGCAGGGAAGCGTTATGCTGTTTGCCTCCCTGCCCCCGGGAAAAAGCATGCTGAACATCGACAGCCGCCTGATTCATTACAGGGAACTGCGCGTGCTGGGCAGCAGCGATTCCACTCCGGCGCATGTACGCAAAGCGGTGGAAATTCTGTCGTCGGACGGCTTTCCTGCCGCCGCAATCGTAACGCACCGCTTGCCTCTGGACGGTATTGAACAGGCTTTCGAACTGATGCGAAACGGCGAATCGTTACGGGTGGCGCTTGTTCCGGAAAATCAGCTGTAGCCTTAACATTTTGGAATATATATTTGTTTAGCTTTATACGTATTAAAACAATATGCAATGAATGAAATTTTGATTGTACCCGATATTCACGGACGGAATTTTTGGGAACCCGCTTTGGACTATAAAGGAACGGTGATATTTTTGGGCGACTATACCGACCCGTATCCGCAGGAAGGCTTTACGCAGCAGGCTGCCTACAACGGTTTAATAAAAATTGTGGATTTCAAAAAGCGAAATCCCGACAGGGTAACTTTGCTGGTAGGCAATCACGAAATGCACTACTATAACAGTGATTATGCCTGTGGACGCTTTGATTACCATTATTTTCAGCCGTATAACAGTATCCTCGCAGGAAAGGATACCGCCGGGCTGTTTCAGCTTTGTAAACAGATTGACAGGTATCTGTTTATTCATGCGGGAATAACGAAAGGCTGGTATGATGCCCATCTCGACGAACTGTCGAAACTGGGAAACACTCTGGAAGAACAGATGAACAGTCTGTTCGTTACCAATATTAAGGCGTTTTATGAGGCTTCCATGTACAGAGGCGGCTATCATACGGCGGGAAGTCCGTTATGGGCTGACGTGTCAGAACATTTCGACAGTCCGGAACAGTTCAGCGATACTGTTATCCAAATAATCGGTCATACACAGTTGAAGAGCGATGAGCCTCTTATAAAAGGAAATATCCGTTTGCTGGATAACCGGCAGCTATATTTGCTGAAAAATGACGAAATAGTGAAATATGTGCCGTAATGACCCCGCACTCTCTGTCTCAAAAGCACGCAGATGACACAGATTAGACAGATTTTCACAGATAAATAATAAATCTGTGTTATCTGTGTACTAAAGCGAGCCTTTTTGTTTGTCGATAGAGTTTGTTCCTTTGAGGATTTCGTCGAGAATGATAAGCAAAGATTCGCCGGCGTTCAGGCGTTTCAGACGTTTGAGTTCTGCAAAGAAATACGATTCGTTATCGTTCAGCGAGTCTGTAGTTCGCAGGTTTGCAACGAGTTAACTTGCACTGAAGTCCTTATTTCCCTCCTGTGTAGAATTGTTGATCACAGACCTTTGCAATAATCATTTTCCGAAAGAGATTTGTATTCCTTTGTCGTTAATAGCTTTCCGGCTGAAATCGTAACCGTTTTTACGTACTTTTCCTGTGATGAACTCGGGCAGGTTGTATGATTTCATGAAATATCCGTAAAAATTCACATCCTTTTGCGGTAAAAGGAATGGTTTCGATGCCTGTCCATGTTCGTCGATATGTGCAAGATAGAGGCGCGTATAAAGTCCGTCGATTCGTCTGCTGCTGAAAACGACCCAGCGGGAGTTGCTGCTCCACGAATGATAACTTTCCGTGTCATTGCTGTTTATTATATCTAAGGATATGATCCGGCCACTGTCCGGACGCAACAGGTA
>JAIRZR010000361.1 GCA_031267155.1 Prevotellaceae bacterium
CTGGACTCGTCCATCGTGTCGGCAATAGCAAAAAAATATGCTGCAAACAGGATAGAATCAAACGACGTCCAGAAGGCATGGTGGCCCCAGCTGCATTCCTTTGCGATAGGTCTGGAAGGTTCTCCCGACCTGACTGCCGCCCGGAAAGTTGCCGATCACATCGGGACTGTGCATCACGAAGTGCATTTCACTATCCAGGAAGGTCTGGACGCTGTGCGCGATGTTATCTATCATATCGAAACGTATGACGTAACCACTGTCCGCGCTTCCACTCCGATGTATTTGCTGGCGAGGGTAATCCGTTCCATGGGAATCAAGATGGTGCTTTCCGGCGAAGGCGCCGACGAAATATTCGGAGGCTACCTGTACTTTCACAAAGCGCCCGACGCCAGGGCGCTGCACGAGGAAACCGTCAGGAAACTCGACAGACTGCATCTGTACGACTGCCTGCGCGCCAACAAATCGCTGGCGGCATGGGGCGTTGAAGGACGGGTGCCTTTTCTGGACAAGGAATTTCTGGACGTTGCCATGCGTTTGAATCCCAATGATAAATTGAGCGGATTGAGAAGACGCATGGAAAAATGGATTCTGCGAAAGGCTTTCGAAGACATGCTGCCCGAAAGCGTGGTATGGCGGCAAAAGGAACAGTTCTCCGACGGCGTAGGATACAACTGGATTGACACCCTGAAAAATACGGCCTCTTCACAAATAAGCGATGAACAGTTTGCCAAAGCGGCAGAACGTTTTCCAATAAATCCTCCAATGTCAAAAGAGGAATATTATTACCGCGAAATCTACGAAGAACTGTTTCCGTCCGATTCGGCGGCAAAAACAGTTCCCTCGGTGCCAAGCATCGCATGCAGTACGCCGATTGCACTGGAATGGGACGAAGCATTCAAAAAGCTGATCGACCCTTCGGGAAGAGCCGTGAAATCGGTGCATAATGATTCCTATTGATAATTGAAATAACATTTTTTAATGAACGTGATAAAAATCAATATAATAAATACTATGACAATGAATAAATTATTTTTGACCTTTATGCTTATGGGAGTTGCTATCTGTACAAAAGCGCAAAACAGCAATGATTACTACAAGACTGGCGACCTTATCAGCCTGCATCGCCATACTGCCGGAAACGGTATCGCCATTGTTTTTCTCGGCGACGGTTTCAACAGGGAAGACTGCAGGAAAGGCGGAGTTTATGAGGAGAACTGTCGGAAAATGACGGATCTTTTTCTGGCAATGCCACTTATCCGCGATTTTAAGGATTATTTTGAGATCTGTGCCCGCGTGGATGTATCCAACGAACGGGGAGTTCGCAATTGTGTAGGCAATCCTGAAAAGTGTCCGGATAATGCTTACAGTTGTGGCCATCCGGAACTCAACTGGGACAAAATCCGCAGCAATGCCACACTGGCAGCCGGCAAAAACGACCGCTCGGTTATCCTTATGGGTAACGGAATGATCGGCGGCTATGCCATGGGTGATGTGGCAGTCTATTCGGCTAACGAAGAAAGGAAAGCATTCTGGATGTTGCACGAATTTGTGGGACATATTGTCGGATGCATGCCCGACATGTACGTTGAGGATGGCGATACTGTAAACGCTTCCGTCAGAAAGACAATAGACGAAAATCATGCCGTCGGCGAACTTTCGATGCTCGACTGGCGCAAGGATGCCAAAACCGTCTTTTGGAAGGACTTTATCGGTCGTCCCGGCTACGAAAAGGTGAGCGTATATCCTTCGGGATGGTATGGAATAAAGCTGGGCGAACTCTCCACCTGCGAAGATCACAGGAACACGGTGATGAGCTGGGGCAGAGTCGCTTATTTTACTGTTATGGAACGATATCAGCTATGGCGAAAGATACAGTCCCGCGCAGGCTTTCCGGCAGTAACTTTCGACAAGTTTATCGAATATGACGCCATTAATCTGAAGGCGACAGACTGGTCGTGGACGCCGTACAAAGCGCTGGAATGGACTGATGAGCGTATCTGGAATTAGGGATTGCATCACGCTAAAATTATGCAAAAAACCCATCTGTTAGACAGATGGGTTTAATTTTCTCAACCTGTTGAGCGATGTTTATTATTCCATTTCGGCCTTTACAGTGATTCTCAATAATGATTTTTGAGGATCGTTTGTAGCAAGATATATCATAGCCGCATTATTTCCTTTTTTAAGGTTTTTAGCTGAAAATTTGACTGTGCCTGTCTTGCCTGCCTTGATTTTCAAGTCTTTTTTCAGAGCAAGGGTAAAGGCGTCATTGTCTGTGGAGAACGATTTAATCAAAAGATCGGCATTTCCAATATTCTTGATTTCTATTACGCCCGAAGCGCTGTTTTCAGTTGACTTTCCCAAATCGATAGCAGAACTGACAACTTCGCTTGCCGGATATTTTTCCGCCTGTTCGATTTTTTCAGCGACAATGCTTGTAACATTGATGGATTCCTCGCCATTTCCCGCCTTGACAGTGATTTTATCATTGCTGTATCCGAATTTTTTACGTTTTTCTCCGTTCACGCTTATTATTATCTGACCCTTCTGCCTCGGTTCCAGGGACGCCGGAACAGCATTTACAGTAATATATTCCGGAACAGTTCCGAAAGAGACGTTTACGGCGCTTTCGCCGGCATTGGCTATCTCAATCGTCTGGGAAGGAGTGGTCTGCTTTGAAGAAATCTGCAAAAACGAAAAATCTCTTTTGTTCTTTGACCTTAATTCGCCGAAAGTTTGAGGATAAGTAACAGTCAGATCCTCCGGTTTTTTTGTAACATTACCTTTAATATGAAGGATAACATTTGGTAATCCTCCGGCTTTAACAGTCAGCACTTTATCAAAAGGTCCCGCAGAAGTTCTGTAAGTAGCCAGAACTTCGCCTGTCTCTCCGGGTTTCACCGGCTCTTTAGTCCATCCGGGCGTAGTACATCCGCACGACGCCTGAACATTATTAATTACCACAGGTTTATCGCCTGTATTTTTGAATTTGAAAGCATGAGTAACAGAACCCAGCTCTTCCTGAAGCGTACCGAAATCATGCACCGTTTCGTCAAACTCTATTTTTTGAGCGCCGGCGCTGAAAACGAACAATAAAATTCCTAAACTTCCTAATGTTTTAATTACTCTATTCATATCATTAATTTTTATATTTTTTACTCTTATTACTACATGCAAAAATCGTGCAAAGGTAAGCATTTTAAATTGTTCTCTCCAAATTTTTAACATTAATTACAAATTTTTATGATTTTTGAATCATTCCAGAATGAATTTGTCTGCATCTGCAAGCGCCGGAAACTTATTGCGAAAATCCTTGAGTAACTGAATATTTACACTCCCCGAAACAGCTTCTTCCCTGCCTGTGTCGGATGAAATTATTGTTTTCCCCAAAAAATCGATTAAGGCGCTTCCTCCATTATATTTTGCAGCCGGATCGGAACCGGTGCGGTTAACTCCGGCAACATAACACTGGTTTTCTATCGCCCGCGCCGGCAGCAGGGCATTCCATGCGCCAATGCGGGAAACAGGCCAGTTGGCAACATAAATAATCATGTCGTAATCGCCCCTGTTGCGCGAAAAAACAGGGAAACGGATATCATAACATACCTGCAACAGTATCCTGAATCCTCCGTATTCCACGACCACGCGCCCGTTTCCTGCCGTATATTTCCCTGTTTCGCCCGCAAAAGAAAACAAATGTCGTTTGTCGTATATGGAACAGCTGCCGTCGGGTTTCACAAAGTGGAAACGATTGTAATATTTGCCGTTTTCTTCTGTGGCAATGCTTCCGGCAATTGCGGAATTTTTCTCTTCCGCCAGACTCCGTAGCCAGGCAAGTGTGGCGGTATTTGCTTTTTCGGCAATATTCAATGGCGACATACAAAAGCCCGTAGTAAACATTTCGGGAAGAATAATAAGGTCTGCCCGGGCTGAAGAATTAATCAGGTCTTCGATATGTTTCCTGTTATTTTCAGGCGATTGCCAGGCTATATCCATTTGCAGTAATAAAATATCCATCATTAAATTTTTTGACAAAATTAATCTTTTTCTTCAATATTATGCCGGGTACAGCATAATGTTTCACGGTTTGTCCTGAAACATCTCATAGGGTGTACGACAAAAATCCGCTTTCGTGCAGATGCATGAAGCATTTTTCAGACTTGTTTTGTCTTTCGGCCCGCCAGGTGGGGTGTTAAAAATCTTACATGTATTATACCACGCGCGGGGCAGTTTTGTGCATTGCGGGAAAACTCCGTAAGGAGTTTAAGATGGATAACCCCGAACAAGCGCAGCGCAGTTCGGGGTAAACTGTCGTTATCAGAACTGCGAAGTAGGTTCAACCTTTCGGTTGATTCAAGGCCTTACAGAGTTGTGGAGGAGAGGCGTTTTACCCGTGCTGCGCTTTGCTTGCACGGGGTTATCAAAATTGGACGCCTACGGCGTCAAAAAGATGTGAAACATTTCTACATTTTTATCTCACAATTTTAGCCCGTGCACAGTATAAAAAATAATTGCGTTCCATTTTATGAATTACAATAATGTCACGTCTTCGGCGTTTTATAAGGTTTGTGTTTGTTGTTTTGCGATAAAATAACATCCCTTCGGATTTTTTTATGCTGATATTCAAGCCTATTCTCATTAGATAAACCCGAAGGGTTGAAATTATTATAGAAAAAAAGCGATAAAGCAAATAATGTTAAACCCAGAAAGAGTGACATTATATTGGGAAAAATATTTTGCGATAATTCATGTCATTTTTGACAGCCCACCGCAAGGGTCGCCCCTACATCGTCGCGGCAATGATTGTTGTTGCCAACAATACCGAATAATATCATAAGGTCAATATTGTTGTCGTCCAATGCAGGATATTGTTTTTAAACGGCAGAAAGATTTGCAGTCGATTTACGGAGAACTTGTATCTACAGGTATCTACAGCTGTCCACAGTGTCAAACCGGATAATATAAGTACCTTTCCGGGGCGTAAGCTTTCCCCTCTTTATCAGGGAGAGATGGGCAACAGTTATAATCTGCGCATGGAAGGCAGTCGCATTAAACATACTATGGGAAGCGTTTCAATCAAAATGTATGATAAATTTGTGAAAAATATAAATATTATGTCTCTGAATTGAGAAAAGAAGTTATTGTTAGGTCTCAAAAAATCAAAGAAATATCGATCATTCCGGTTCTTTCATACTAAAGTTTCTTGCCAAAATTACACTAAGTTTAATTGTTAGGTACTAAAATATCCTCAATTGAATCCCGCAGCTTAGCGCGACAAATTGAATTGCTCCGGTTTTTATCCGTCTGTATTCATATTGAGAATTTTCATGTACTTTTGCATTTGCAATTTTTAAAACAGTAATTTATATGGGAACATTAAATATTGAAACCGTCAATCCGAAAGCTGAAATGCTTTTGTTGAATTTGGCTGAAACAGATGCAGATTATTTTAAATTAAAACTGTACAGCAATGAATAAACGATTATCAGTATTATTAATTTCGGTTGCCGCGCTCTGCCTGTGCTGGGCGCCACCGCTTACGGTCAAATGGGTGGCTATCGGCGATTCGATCACTTACCTGAACGACCATCCCGGCGAAACCGGCAACAGGGTAGAGAAAGGTTACATGACGCGGGTAGCAGAGCAACTGCCCGGAATCGAATATGTAAACAGGGGCTATAACGGATGGACGGCTTCCCGGATCGCCGAAAAAATCGACAGACTGGGACTGGAAAAAGCCGATGTATATACCGTGTTTCTCGGGACAAATGACTGGTGGAGCGGAGTGCCTGCGGGCGCCATCGGCGATTACGTGAACGGCACGGGACACGGCACTGTGTACGGCGCTTTCCGAATCATCATCGACAGGTTGAAAAGTTTGAATCCCGGGGCGCGGATCATTCTGATTACGCCCCTGCAGCGCGGAGATTTTGTTCATGTCTCAAACTGTGCGAACAGGGCTTACGGATCGTACCGTGAAAAGAACGGACAGCAGCTCGCCGATATTGTCGAAGCAATCAAAACCATTGCACGGCACGAACAGCTGACGCTTGTAGACCTGTATCACAAAAGCGGTATAAAGCTGAAAAATATGGTGAAATTCAAACGGCTGAAAGACCCGGCGACAGGCGTTTACAAAAATTTCACATATCCCGATTACGTCGATATTCCTTTCGACCCGAAAAACGACGAATATCCCTATCCCGTCGAAGCCGCCGACATGACTTACGACGGACTGCACCCTTCCGACAGGGGAAATGCGGCGATCGCAAAAATGCTGGTGAAGGAACTGAAAAAAATATCCGGCAAAACCGCCGCCCGGGATAACAGTTAACAGTTCATGAAACGTCGTGATTTTTTACAGACAGCGCTTGCAGGCGGATTTGCGGTTTTCTGTCCCGCGGTTGCCGAACCGTCGCGTTTTACGCTTTGGCAGTTACCCTGTCACAGCGCAGAATCCCAAAACGGTACTTACAGCTTCAACACGCCGGACGGCAGGCGCATTGAGATGCCCTTCAAGAGCAACTCCTACGTTTTCCGGACGGTAAACGGCAAACTGGCTGTAATGGACGGCGGCTGTCCTCCCGAGGCGGAATATCTGCGCAGCTTTCTGAAAGAACGGGGAAACATTGTGGACGCCTGGTTTCTGTCGCATCCGCATACCGATCACACGGGAGCGTTTCATGAGATTCTGCGCGAGCCGGAAGGATTGACGATAAAAAAGATATATCATTCGGAGTTCTCCAGAACGTTTTACGAAAGTGTCGAGCCGAAATATGTCCCGATGACACGGCAACTGTACCGCGATTTACGCCGGACAGAATCGGAAGTCGTGGATCTTGCCGAACCGCAGACGATAATCCTCGACGGTGTGAATTTTGAAATTTTAAGCGTGAAAAACGAAGAGGTGAAAGAGGATGCTTACAACAATTCCTCGATGGTAATTCGCGTTTCGGACGCCGTCCGGTCATGCCTGTTTCTTGCGGACAGCGGCCTGAAGCGCGGACAGGAACTGCTCGCCGGCAAATTCCGGGACAGGCTGAACTGCGATTTTATTCAGATGGCGCATCACGGCGAAAACGGAGTCGGCAGAGAGTTTTACGAAGCAGTAAAGTTCAGGGCGTGCTTATGGGCAACAACAAAAAACAGCATGCAACACGGCGGAGCAGGCGAATTGCGGAAATGGACGGAAGAAAGAGGTATTACGAAACATTTCGTCAGTGCGGACGGCCTGGCAGTCGTGCAGTAAAAAGCTGAGGTAATACCGGTCGGGAGCATAAAATCGGAAAAACCGCATGTCATTTTCCAGCGAAATGTTATTTTGAGACGCTGAGGGAGGTAATTTTCGGATTCCTGACATTAATCAGGAACTTGGCAATGCATCGCGAAATTTTCAATTCTCAATTTTCAATTGAAAAAGAGTTGCCGGTTATTTTCAATCAGAACATTTATTCTGTCGGTCAGTTTGGCGGTAAGCGATTTGATATTGAAAGCCTGTCTGTGGGATTCGAGATTGTGTATATCAGTTCCTGTAAAAGTATAGAAGTCGTTCCTGAGAAGATATTCCGCATTTTCCCGAACCTGTCTGCCGTAATATCCTGTGGGAGAAAGCAGATTCAGCTGGAAAAACAGAAAGCCATCCGCTTTCAGTTTTTTGTAATCACTTTTATCCATGTACAGATAGCGTTCGGGATGTGCAAGAATAATGCGGTATCCCTTTTTCTTTATTTTTTGGACTGTTTGATGAAAGTTGAGGGGAGGATTGAGATATGAGGTTTCTACCAGCAGGTGGTCTTCTGCAATGGCAAGCGGTTTGTTTTCACGGTTTTCCAGATGTGATTCGAAACCGCCGTCGAGCATGTATTCGGCGGCCAGTCTCAAGTCAATGTTTCCGGCATATCCATTAATCAGATTTTCGAAATGCTGTGTTAAGGATTTAGAGCTGTTTTCTGGAAAAGTTTCCATGACATGCGGAGTGAGATAGATGCCCCGGACGCCCTGCTCTTCAAGATACTCCAGGGCGGTAAAAGTCTCCCTTTCCGTTTGAATGCCGTCGTCCACTCCGGAAAGAAGATGAGAATGGATATCAATCATGCCCTGTAGCAGGCCTGTCTCCGCGATGCTGTATTTTCTTCTGAAAAACGGCAAAGTAATTTTGAATTTTGAATTTTGAATTGAGCGCGATGCGACGAATGTAATTCGTAATTGAGTTCGTAAAACGGCTCAGCCTTTTTCGCCATACCCGTATCCGTAGGCATGACCGTAACGTCCGTAGCCTCCGTAATATTTGCCGGATGACATGCTCGAGCCGTTAAGCAGGACTGCCATGTTCGGGAATTTTCCCGACCTGTAGATCTGTTCCAGTTCGGGAAGCAGGCGGCGGTCAAGCAGTCCCTCGCGGACAACGAATATCGTCATCCCCGCGACATCCGCAACGATGGAAGCGTCCGCAACGATATTAACCGGCGTGGTATCCAGAAAAACATAATCATACCGCTGCTGCAGGATGGATATGAGTTCTTTGAATCCCGGACTTAGCAGCAGTTCGGCGGGATTCGGAGGCAGTTTGCCAACCGGAAGTACATCAAGATTGGGATTGAGCCATTCCCTTACCGTCAATTCGTCAAGATTTGTGTTTATTCCGCTGAGATATGCCGATACTCCCATTTTATTCGGTACCGACCACGAACTCAGCGCTGCCTTGCGAAGGTCCAGATCAACCAGTATCACCTTTTTATCTGCCAGAGCGAAACTCATTGCCAGATTCAGCGAGACAAAGCTTTTTCCAGCGCCCATATTGAACGAAGTACACATCACGGTATTCGAACTGTTTTTGGCGCTCATGAAATCCATGTTGCTGCGTATCACACGAAAGGCTTCGCTGGCGGCGTCCCGGCTGCTGTCCCTGACAACGAGAGATCCGGAAACGGCGTCTCCTGACTTTTTCTTCCTTTTCCGCATATTTTGTGGGACAGTACCCAGAAACGGAACTGTCAGACTGTCGGTTATATCCTTCGGACCTCTCACTGTAGTGTTAAGCAAATCTCTCAGCCAGAATATCGAAAATGGTATGAGCAATCCCGCTATCAACGCTGCAAGCATGATTATCCTGGATTTTGGAGCAACGGGAATGATGCTTCCGTCAGCTTCGTCCACTATCCTGAAATTGCTGATGGTAGCAGCGCCTGCCAGTTCGTTTTCCACCCGTTTTTTCAACAGATACAGATAGAGATTTTCCTGCGTTACCAGACGGCGCTGTATGGGGATCATCTCCTGTTCCTTTTGAGGGACGCCGGCTATCTTTTTATTAGTCTGTTCCTCTTTATTTTTTGCTCCTTCAATTTGAAGATTTAATACTACCGCCAGATTGTCGATGGCGCGAATAACAGACTGTTTCATAGCCATTGCGGTGTTGGTGAGTTCTATCACTGCCGGCGATTTTTCCGAACCGTTATCTATCAGACGTTCTCTTTTAATCATTATCGTATTGTATTCTGCAACCTGTTTCTCTATGCCGGGATTTTCTATTCCCGAATTGGAAGGGATCAAACTGTTACTGTTCGCCGGATTACCAAGATATTCCCTGATAAATTCCGCTACCGACAGCTGATTTTGCAATACAAATATTTGCTTGTTATATACGGATGATTCGGTGAGAAAAATTTCTGTTGACGCCTGAATATCGGCTGCCATATTTTCACTTCGATATCTTGAAATATCTCTATCCACCGATTCAAGTTCCCGTTCAATGGAGTTAAGATGTTCGTTGATGAAATTCGAAGTATTGACAACAACCTGATTCTTATAAGTAATATTGTCTTCGTTGTAGACGGCTATCAGGGTATTCAGAATGTCGTCCGCGCGTTCAATCACATTGTCTTTTAGCGAAAGCGTTATGACGGTATTGGTCTTTTCCGTGCTTGCACTGATATTCAATGATTCAAGCACGCCCTTAATTCCCGATTTTGTAATACTGATCGGAATACCGACATATTCTTCCGA
>JAIRZR010000187.1 GCA_031267155.1 Prevotellaceae bacterium
AGGGATGAAATATCGGTAGAAAACAGTCGGAAATCGGTAAGAATCCCGTGAGGGATGAAATGTAAAAACGAAGATACCGCGTGTCATCCCTGACGGGATTTTGCTGGACAATGAATTGATTGCTACCAATATTTCATCCCTGACGGGATTTTTGATTCCGGCAATGTTATATGCTTTTTGCATTAAACCGTTTAATGGGGGACTAATGAATATTCGACTGCGCTGCCGTATCCGTCTGTTTTTTTCGCAGAAGCAGGCGTTTTATCGGTGTGTTCAAATGAAATTCGGTTTATGTAATAAATAAGCCTTACATTTGCATCCGGTAAAAAAGTGTTTTAAATGATATATTATGCAGTATAAACTTTCCGTAATTTCAGATATCGTCGAAGGCATACGTCTTGGAGACGATGTTATTATCAATCATGTGTTTGTTGATAGCCGCAACAGGGTCGAGCGCATGGAGGCGGCGCTTTTTGTCGCCATAAGGGGCGAGCGTCACGACGGACACGATTATGTCGGGGAACTCTATGCGAAAGGCATTCGCAATTTCATTGTAGACAGGGACTTCTCTCTGGAAAACATCCGCGAGGAGAATGTCGTTATTGTCGAAAACACATTGAAAGCCATTCAGGATATCGCGGCAGACTGCAGGGACAGCTTTTCCTTTCCCGTGCTGGGAATCACCGGAAGCAACGGCAAGACATGCGTTAAGGAGTGGATATACCAGATATTTCAAAGCGCTGAAACAATCAGCCGCAGCCCGAAGAGTTACAATTCGCAAACAGGAGTTCCCTTATCAATACTGCTGTCAGACAGCGCTTCGACGCTCGGAATATTCGAGGCGGGAATTTCCCTGCCCGGAGAAATGAGCCGTCTGGAAAAAATACTGCATCCCGACACGGGAATATTTACGAACATCGGGGACGCCCATCAGGAAAATTTCAGGGACATCGGGCAGAAAATCAATGAAAAGCTTCAACTGTTCAGGAAATCTGAACTGCTGATATACTGTTCGGATTATACGGCTCTGCACAGGGCGGTTTCGGAATCGCAGCACGAATATTCCACTTTCACCTGGGGACACGGCGACGAATGTAAGCTGAAGATACTGGACAAAACGTGCATACAGAACAGAACTGTCCTGAAAATAAGGATAAACGACAGTAAACTGAAGGAAAGATACGGAAACGAGCAGGAGTTTGAGATCCCCTTTTCCGATTCCGCCTCGATGGAAAATGCAATGCACTGTATTGCTTTTGCCCTGACGAAAGGCTTTGATATCAGTTTACTGAAAGCCAGTCTGGCGAACATTGCTCCCGTTGCCATGCGCCTGGAGTTGAAGGAGGGAATCAACAGGTGCACGATAATCAACGATTCGTACAACTCGGACATCAATTCGCTTACAATTGCGCTGGATTTTCTGGACGGACTGACGCAGCACGAAAGGAAAACCCTGATTCTGTCCGACATCATGCAGAGCGAATCCGACGAAGGGAAACTGTACCGGCAGGTGTCCAAACTGCTTCAGTCGAGAGGCATAAGCCGCTTTACCGGAATCGGCGAAGCGCTGGAACGCAACTCCGCATGTTTTATCGAAAACACGGATATCCCCGATTGCAGCTTCTATCGCGATACGGACAAATTCCTGAAGCGCTGCAACAAAGCCGGGTTCAGCAACGAGGCTGTTCTCCTGAAGGGAAGCAGGCAGTTCCGTTTCGAAAAAATATCGCGACTGCTCGAAGTTCAGGTACATCAGACTGTGCTGGAGGTCAATATGAACGCCCTCGTGGACAATCTGAACTATTTCAGGTCGAAACTGAACGAAGGCGTAAAGCTGATGGCTATGGTCAAAGCCTCTTCATACGGTCTCGGCTCTTCGGAAATAGCGGCGCTGCTGCAATACCACAGAGTGGATTATCTGGCAGTTGCATACGTCGACGAAGGCGTCGGTCTCCGTGAAAACGGAATCACCATGCCTGTTGTCGTGCTGAATACCGAGCCTGACAATTTCGACATCATGATTGAATACCGGCTGGAACCGGAGATTTACAGCATAAACTCGCTGCTCTCTTTCCTGAAAACCGCTTCCGGAATGGGGATAAGCAGCTATCCCGTGCATATAAAAGCGGATACGGGAATGCACCGGCTGGGATTTGCGGAAAACGACCTGCCCGAACTGTGCCGCATCCTCAAAAACAGTCAAACGGTCAAAGCCGCATCCGTCTTTTCCCACCTTGTCGCTTCCGAAGACAGCAGGCATGACGGGTTCACCGTCCTGCAAATCGAAAGATTCAAAATATTCTGCCGCCTGCTGGAGCAGGGAATCGGGTATCCTTTCATTAAACACATCCTCAATTCTTCCGGAATAGAACGTTTTCCCGATGCCCAGTTCGACATGACACGCCTGGGAATCGGTCTTTACGGCGTCGGGATTGACGCAAACAGAAACTGCCTTGCCAGGGTCGGAACCCTGAGCAGCGCGATTGTGCAGATAAAACAGGTCGGCGAGGGAGAAACCGTCGGCTACGGCAGACACGGCAAAGTGACAAGTCCGAAAACAATAGCCACAATACCGATAGGATATGCCGACGGCTTGAACAGGAAACTTGGCAACGGGAAAGGATATTTCACGGTGAACGGAAAACCCGCCCCGATTACAGGCAATATCTGCATGGACTCCTGCATGATAGATATCACAGGCATGGACGCCGGAGAGGGCGACAGGGTTATCGTCATGGGAGACGCACCTTCCGTTTACGAAATCGCAGACGCCACAGACACAATCCCGTACGAGATACTGACAGGCATTTCGCAACGGGTAAAACGGGTATATGTTTCTTTGTAGGGTCGCTCTGCATTCTTATCTCACAATCACAGTATAATCGAAATCAAGTGTACCTGAAATCAAGCCATTACTAAACTGGAGATGTCTAAAAAGTCCTCACGTCGTCATTGCGAGCGAAGCGAAGCAATCCTGAATACTGTTAATCACTGGATTGCTTCGGGCTGCGCCCTCGCAATGACGGGATTCGACCCTTTTGAGACACCCTCCTGCGTTGTGATATTATTGATACTGTTGACAACGGTAATCACGGCAACGACAATGCAGGGGCGAATCTATGTGTTCGCCCTGTTATGTATTTTTTTTTAATCGTCTTCGAAATTAATTACATTTACGTCATGAATATAAACATATTTTAAAATATAAAATAATGAAAAAGATAATATTAGCATTAATCACCGTATTTTTTATAACAGTAAATACGACAGCTCAAGACAAGATTTTCACCATGGAAGAGGCTGTTTTGGGTTACCATCTTCGTCCTGAATCGAAATATTTTGCCTGGCAGGGCGACACTGACAATTATACGTATACCGAAGAGAAAAATCTGGTATCCGAAGATGTTAAGGGCATGAAAAAGACACTGATAAAACTTGCCGAACTGAACAGCATCCTTAATTCCAGTCTGGAAAACTTCCCATCATACTCGTGGATGGACGAGAATATCCTTAAAATCAATTATAAAGGAAAGGAATACCGTGTGGACATACCTTCCAAAACACTTGTAAAAACCGTGTCGTTTCCCGAAGGCGTCGAAAACCTGACATATACCAAAACGGGAAAACTCTATGCATATACGGTGGGAAACAACTTGTTATACATGAACGAACAGGGCGACAGCTTTACCGTTACAGACGACAGGGACAAAAATATTGTGAACGGACAAACTGTCAGTCGTGAGGAATTTGGTATTTACGGAGGGATATTCTGGTCGCCTGACGGGAAAAAACTTGCTTTTTACCGCAAGAATGAAACTCAGGTAGAGACATTTCCACTGTTAGATATAACTACCCGAACCGGTTCGCTCAGGACAATAAAATATCCCATGGCGGGAATGAAATCGGAACAGATCTCTATAGGCGTGTATGATATCGAAACAAAACAGACACATTTTCTCGAAGTAAACGATTTCGGACATGAGCAGTATCTTACAAATCCTGCATGGTCGCCGCAATCTGACGTGATTTACGTACAGGTACTTAATCGTGGTCAAGACCATCTGCGACTGAACAGGTACAGCGCTTCGACAGGCAAGTTTATCTCTACATTATTCGAGGAAAAAACGGATACTTACATCGAACCGCAGCACACGCTGCGCTTTTTGGACGAAAAAGGCGAACAGTTTATTTATACGACCAACAACAGGGACGGATATCTAAGTCTGTATCTGCATAATGCAGCTGATGGAAAATTGATAAAACGCCTAACGCCCGTGGCTGCCGATGTGAAATTTCTTGCAGTGGACAAAGCCGGCAAAAATCTTTATTATCTCTCCGCCGAAACAAGTCCGGTCGAAGAACATCTTTTCCGGACGAATCTTAAAACCGGCAAATCCGTGCGCCTGACTTCCGGAAAAGGATGGCACAGCATATCCATGAGCAGGAATTGTTCGTGGTTTATTGACAGTTACAGCAGTTTGAACGTGCCAGGGATTATTGAAATCACGGACGTCGACAAAAAGAAAACGCGGCAAATTTTTGCGGCAAAAAATCCACTCGAAGGATATTCTACCGGAGAAGTAACACTGGGAACGCTGAAAGCCGACGACGGTTATGATCTTTATTATCGCCTGATTAAGCCTGTCGGATTTGATTCCACACGCAAATATCCGGTTATTCAGTATGTATATGGAGGTCCCCATTCTCAATTAGTACAAAATGACTGGAAGGCGTCTTCGGGATTATGGGAGATGTATATGGCGCAGCACGGATATGTTGTTTTTGTCATGGACAACCATGGGACGAGCAATCGCGGCAGGGATTTTGAAAATGTTATTCATCGCCAGTGCGGTCAGCGCGAAATGATTGATCAGGTTAAGGGAGTGGAATTTCTGAAATCGAAATCCTGGGTGGATGCAGACAGGATAGGCGTGCATGGCTGGAGTTACGGCGGTTTTATGACAATCTCACTGATTACCAGCTATCCGGAGATATATAAGGCAGCGGTTGCCGGAGGTCCCGTGATCGACTGGAAATGGTACGAAGTGATGTACGGCGAGCGATATATGGACACTCCCGACGAAAATCCGGACGGATACAGCAAAACAAGCCTGATTAATAAAGCGAAAGATTTGAAGGGAAAGCTTCTCATCTGTCACGGATTAGTCGATCCCGTAGTGCTTATAGAACATAGCCTGAGTTTTGTCAGCGAATGTATAAAGAATAATGTTCAGGTAGATTATTTTCCATATCCGCTTGCAGAGCACAATGTTGGCGGCAGAGACCGTATCCACCTGATGCAGAAAATCACAAATTATTTTGAAGATTATTTGAAATAATCATATTTGTGTCATTATAGCAATTTCTCCTATCAGATGCTCATCACTGGTTTCAAGTGGAATATATTCGACTGTGGAGAAAATGTCGGACATTTTTATTTCACTTAAAGCCTCTTCTGCTTTAACAGTTATGGTAATATGATTTTTTTCTTTGGAAGTGACATCGCTTTTATTACAACTGCATACCACACACAGAATAAGGTATAAACAATTTTTGAAAACAATATTTTTTGATCTCATTTCTACATTTAGTTATCTTGATTCACTGCTTTTTCGGCACTGCCGTCATTAAACGAAAACGTATTGATTATGCCCAAAACCCGGCGGATATAATCCCGTTTTTCGAAGCGCGGGGCATAGACATAGCCTTCGACGGTGATTATACGCCTTTTATTCCTGTCGATATACGAACGGCTTACAAACGGACCGCCCATGAAATCATTGACGAGTTCCCAAAGTCCCCTTAATTCTCCATACGGCATGTCCCCGTGTTTTTTGATTTCCAGTTCGGGCATAACATATTTTGCCGTTGTCATCCAGCTGCTGTCCCTTGCTCCGGGGACTTTTTCCTTCATGATGGAATCTCTCTTGCCGACCATGTAGTTGACCGTAAAGGTGCTGTCGTCGACAAAAGGATACGAATACACGAAAATCCCTATGCTGTTGTGGGTTGACTGCGTTTCGAGCCAGATAAAGTCGGCATCGTTTCTCATTATATTATAGTAACCCGAAGGCACGTACAGATTGACGTCGAAGCGGTTTTCGATTTTGCGGTGTATCATTGTATCGGCAAACGCCTTTACATTTTTCGACTGGCGTTCCAGTTCCGCCTGCTCGTAGAGCGATATCATGCTTTCGCGCTTGTCGCTCAATACTTTTGCTACGGAAGAAATGTCGGGACCCATAGCATTAAGCACAATCTGGGGCACAGACCAGAGATCGCGGCTTATGGTCAGTTTCGATTCCGAAAATTCACTGGAAATGCTTATCAGCAGGATATTTCTGTGCTTTTTCATTATCGGCAGGAAAGACGAGTTTGCAATCGGAATCAGGGTGTAGAACTTTTCGGCGCCCGGCAGCATGGGATAGGATTTTTCGAATATCGAACGGATAGAATCTCCGACTTCCGAATTCCAGTGGGAATTTTCGATAATAACCAGCAGTTCTCCGATTTTACCGGTGGCGCCCGGCTTCGGAAGATTCGAACTGTCGCCACACGAAACAGCCAGCGCCAGGGCTGCTGTAACAAGTGATATGCATAATAACCGTTTCATATAAAAAAAATTTAATCAATTAAACCTTGCCAATCAATTCAATATATGCCTTACGATATCATTTCCAATTGCATAAACCATTATAAACAGCAGTATTACCATTCCAGCCACCTGAGCGTATGTGAGAAACCTGTCGCTCGGTTTGCGTCCCGTAATCACTTCATACAATAAAAACATAACATGTCCTCCGTCAAGCGCCGGTATCGGTAACAGATTCAATACCGCAAGCATAATTGACAACAGAGCTGTTATATCGCAAAATCTGTGCCAATCCCACTGTGCAGAGTAAATATTTCCTATCGAAATGAAACTTCCCACCTGTTTATATGTCTTTGTTTTGGGCGTAGCCATCAGGCGTATTTCGCATATCTGGTCGGATATCCGCGTTTTAGCCTTTTCCAGACCGGCAGGAAACGCCTGCAGAATGTTGTAGCTTTTTTTCTCGAATTTAAAGAAATCCCTCATGTCGGTTTTCAGATTTACTCCAATCATGCCGCTGTCGTTTACCTTCACGGGAATGTCCATGCGCGAATTGCCCCTGAGCACCTTGAGTTCGACAGTCTGCCCCCTGTTATCCGAAAGGATGTCCTTTATGTTCCTGATACTGTTTGCCGCAATCCCCGCCGCTCCGATAACTTCATCGCCGGGCGCAAGTCCGGACAGTCTGTTGTGCGACGAATCGGAGACATGCTCCACAACAAACGGGATGGCAGGCTCGATGAAACGGTTTTTGACCATATACGATACGTATGT
The DNA here is from genome assembly GCA_031267155.1 of Prevotellaceae bacterium. Taxonomy (GTDB): domain Bacteria; phylum Bacteroidota; class Bacteroidia; order Bacteroidales; family UBA932; genus JAIRLF01. Next base: position 7,367 of record JAIRZR010000187.1, read on the forward strand.
ATAATAGTCGGGCGAGATGTTCACCACTTCGCTGCCTCTCTGCAGGCTGATGTTCATCTCTCTGTAGAGCGTCATTTTCCTGTGTACATCGTAAAAATTCTCGACAGGCTCGCCATTGACGGCAAGTATCCTGTCCCCGTCGCGAAAGCCCATTTCCAGAGCTACCGAATCGCATGAGATGCCGTATTTTACATCTTTGTTTGCCAGATATTCCTCGCCCCAGTATGCCAGCATTCCCACATAGATGAAAAAGGCAAGTATCACGTTGAACATTACGCCTCCCAGCATTATCAGCAGCCTCTGGTATGCCGGCTTGCTCCTGAACTCCCATGGCTGAGGCTCGTTTTTCAGCATCTCAGTATCCATCGACTCGTCTATCATTCCGGATATCTTGCAGTATCCGCCGAGAGGCAGCCAGCCGACGCCGTATTCCGTTTCCGAATTTTTGGGTTTATACTTGAACAGGGCAAATTTTATATCGAAAAATATATAGAATTTCTCAACCCGCACCTTGAACATTCTGGCGAAAATGAAGTGTCCGAACTCGTGTATTAATACCAGAATCGACAGTGAAAGAATAAGCTGTGATGCTTTAATAAGGATTTCCATTTCTTTTTATTTAAATATTTTTATCATTTTTACAGGCTGCAAATGTACATGATTAAAATCATTTTACAGCATACTAAAGGTAAATTAATTTGACATTTTTGTGTAACAGCATAGTTTAAAGAGTATTCGTGCGCCAACATTTGCGTCCCAGTCGCCGGAAAGCGAGGGCGAAACTTCGCTTAAATCGAATCCCACGATTTTTCTTCCCGAAAAAACGATCTGCCTTATCAGGTACATCGCCTGCTCAAACTCCAGACCGCCCGGAACCGGCGTCCCCGTGCCCGGACAGAGATGTGGACACAGACCGTCGATATCGAAACTGATATACACGTTCCCGGGCAAATGCGAAATGATTTGCTGGCACTGGCTTTTCCATGTCTCGCCTTCGTACTGTCCGTTTTTTATGTCGCTGTCGAAAAATGTACTGATTTTTTCACTGCTGCGTATGAATCTCTCCTCTTCCTCGCAGAAATCCCTCACGGCAAGCTGAACAAGTTTCGAAATCCCTTCCAGTTCTTTGATTACGTTATACATTATCGACGCATGTGAATATGTGAATCCCTCGTATGCGCGACGCAGATCCGCATGGGCGTCGATGTGCAAAATTCCCGTTCCCGGATATTTTTCGGATACGGCTTTTATCAGTCCGAAGGGCGCGCTGTGTTCTCCTCCCAGGACTGCGGCAATCCGTCCGCTGTCCATAATGCTCTTTGCCGCACTGTAAACCGCCATGTTGACAATCTCGGACGACTGGTTGACCTGATTCCGGAGATAGACGATCTCCCTGTCGGCTGCGTTTCCTCCGTTTTCGAGATGCTTGATGATTTTCTCGGCAAGAATCCTGTTTTCCGCGTTCAGCCGGTGCAGGTTCAGCTCCGTGTTCGAGATTTTTATTTCCCATGCGTTTTCAAGCACGGAATCAAAAAGATCTACCTGTACCGAAGCGTCCAGAATGGCTTTCGGTCCTCCGGACGTCCCCGCCCTGTATGATGTCGTAACGTCCCAGGGAACGGAGATAATCTCGATTTCCCCCTCGCCCTTACCGTACGGCAAGGCAAAAAAATTCCCGTTCGGACGCCCCGGATCATTGGGATTGAATGTGATAGATGTAATCATAATCGCTATATTTTTTGCAAATATAGATATAATTTGAAAATTGTCGCGATTAAGGGATGCGAAAAGGTGTATTCCAAAATTATCCGTAGGGTGGGCTGTTAAAAATATTATATTCGTTAAAAATAATCCCAAAATGTCCATTTAACATCTGTTTTTCACGAATTAATACAATGTATATTATTCATTTTATGTTTGTTAGATTTCATATTTTCTAATGGTGTCCATTAGAAACAGGAAACGTATAATACCTGTTATCAATTTGTTATATTCTAATGGACATTTTGGGATAATTACACCTCATTTTTTGTACAATTCGTGGATAAACAAACCTTATTTCTACCTAATTTTCCTAACAAAACAAGCTCAGTGGTACGCAGGGTTACAGACACATACAAACCTCATTACCTAATTATACTGTGCGCAGACTAAAATTGTGAGGTATAAACGTAAAGATATTTCGCGTCTTTTGATGCCGTAGACGTCTGATGCCGATACCCCCCCGGACAAGCGAAGCGCTGCCCGGGATGTATGTATCTCCAACACAAGTCCGTATGAACTTGAATTAACCGCAAACCGGAACTGCTTCACAGTTCCGGTAAAGTGCAGTCTCTGCCCCGAACTGCGCCTGCGGTTTGTTCGGGCTTACCTATTATTGGACGCCTTATGGCGTCAGTCTACGATGTACTAATGTTGTGTCATATTTATAAAGTCGTTGCTTAACCCGGTCTGTTTTTTGCATACTGACATACAATATCCTGCATTCCCGCACCGCAACATTCCTGTCGTTGGACGGAATATTCCTGTTCCTGTCCCCAATATTGCGGTCTGCTACCGCAATATTGCGGTAGCAGACCGCAATATTTTCCTGTCGCAAACGCATCACTGTATTCGTCGACCGCAATATTGCCGCCGCTGAGCGGAACATTCCTGTCGCCGATAGAAAAAACGAGCTGTTTTAGCTCTGTGGTCGAGGTCCCGAACAGGAATATTGCAGTCATCGACCGCATTATTGCTGTCGCCGGCAGGAATATTCCATACAACAAATGCAATATCCTGTTCCTAAAAAGGATGATCGCGGTTTTAAACCGCCTTAATCGTGCTTGCGGACAGAAATATCATGTTCGATAAACGGAATTTTCAATTCACCGAGCGGAATATCGTGTTGACAGAACGGAATGCCGGATTTTCCATCAGCAACAATTCAGTTGTTGACAGAAATCGCCTGAATGGGCGGAAAATATTTTCTATTGATATATAAGCCCTGACAGGCTATTCTTATCCCGAACCCAGGTTTTTAGTTCTTAACTCTATTCGCTTTTAGAGCTTCGGGCAGGACTTGGCAGAACAGCGTTTTTATGAAACATCAAAAATGTTACTACCTTTGCCGGCTGGAATGATTTGGGTATGCGAAATAAACAAGATATAACAGATTATAAAAACTCTGGATTGCTTCGTTCCTCGCAATGACGGATAACCGTCTGACATTACGTTCATTGCTCAGCACACGGTTATCCGTCATTGCGAGGAACGAAGCAATCCAGAAAGTTTACATTGTTATATGTTATTAATTTTTCTTCCCTTGATAAGTTTATGATGAAAGTTATGAAGACATACAGAACAGCAGCATGTTTAATTTGGGGATTTCTCCTGTGTTTATCCGCAATAGTTTCCGTTTCGGCGAAGTACCGCCTTCATGAAGAGACTGCCGAAAAAGCGACGGATACCATTATATACAGACCATCCGTCGATTACAGGTTTTCCAGGGCGCAGGCAAATGAAATTATTGACAGGGACAGTTCGCTGTACTGTTTTTTCGACAGGCTGAGTCTCCTGAGAGAACCGGCGAACGATTCCATCCAGACCGTTTCGGTGGTACATATCGGCGATTCGCACATTCAGGCCGATTTTTTTACCGGCACCGTCCGTAAACTGATGAATCACTATTTCGGCAATCCGGGCAGAGGGCTTATTGCTCCCAACAGGCTGATGAGAAGCAACAGCGGGCGGCATTACAGAATAACTTCAACAAAACAGTGGAAACATTCCTTCGTCGTAAAGCCCAATGACATACCTATCGGAGTAACGGGACTGGGACTGCAGACAAAGGATTTGATGGCAGACATCAACATCCTTACCGTGGACGAATCGTTTCCCGGCGAATGGGATTTCAACAGAGTAACGGCTTACTGCGATCTCGAAAAGACTGATATTTATCTGCTGCAGTCGAATGTTATAGAAACGGATACAGTCAATCCGTATGCCACAGCTTTTCTGATGGACAGCCTTACCAACAATGTTGAAATCAGTTTTATCTCGCCCGAAAAGGAAATCTCCGTTTACGGATTTCACCTTGCCAACGGGAAAAGAGGAGTATTTTATCATTCGATAGGCGTCAACGGGGCGAAATTCGACAGCTACAACCAGTGTCCCGAAGGTTTCTACCGGCAAATTGCCTCCCTGAATCCCGATCTTGTGATAATATCACTGGGAACGAACGAGGCAATGGCAAAAGTAATCGACGAAAATCAGCTGCATTCGGACATATCCGATTTTGTATTCAATATCAGACATTCATCCCCAAACACAAACGTGATGTTCACCACCCCTGTCGAAGCGTACGCGAGGGCGGGCAGAAGAACGCCGGGCGTCCCGAACAGCAGAACCGGTAAAGTGAGAGACATTGTCGCCGGTTTTGCCGAAAAAAACGGATATCCCCTGTGGGACCTGTACAGTATCGCGGGAGGCAAAGGCTCCGCTGTCGAATGGAACAAAAAAAAGCTCTTCGTAAGAGACAGAATACATTTCACCCAGAGAGGATACGAATATCAGGGAGAACTTTTGTTTGAGGCAATTGTTAAATCTTACAATCAATATATAAAGGCAAATACATGATTTTTGGATTCGATCCTGACAAGCTGTTCGGGCTGTTTGTGTACGACCGCAGTTCCCCGATGATATTCAACAGCGGTTTTTTCCTGTTCCTCTTCCTCGCATTTTCGCTTATATACATAAGCCTGAGCAAAAAGGACAATTACAGGATTATATACGTAATTCTGTTTTCGTACTATTTTTACTACAAGTCGAGCGGAATATATTTCCTGATCATGCTGTTTGTAACCGTCTGGGATTTTTTCGCCGCCAGGGCAATGTACGCGGCTGAAAGCAGGTCGAAAAGGAAACTGCTGATGCTGCTGAGCATTGTGGCAAATCTGGGCATGCTCTGCTATTTCAAATACACCGATTTCTTTTACGAAATGTACTGCAGCCTGACGGGGCGTAATTTCTCTTCATTCGACATATTTCTTCCTGTCGGGATTTCGTTTTTCACATTCCAGTCGATGAGCTACACGATTGACGTTTACCGGAAACAGCTGAAGCCGCTGGACAGGATACAGGATTTTGCCTTCTACATTTCGTTTTTCCCGCAGCTGGTCGCCGGACCCATTGTCCGGGCTAAGGACTTTATCCCGCAAATCCGCAAGCCCCTGCATGTAAGCGGGGAAATGCTGGGCAGGGGCATATTCCTGATTATTGCGGGACTGTTCAAAAAAGCCGTGATATCGGATTACATAAGCGTGAACTTTGTCGACAGGATTTTCGACAATCCCAACCTGTATTCGGGAGTGGAAAACCTGCTTGGACTGTACGGATATACGCTCCAGATTTACTGCGATTTTTCGGGATATTCCGACATGGCGATCGGTATAGCCCTGCTGCTGGGATTCCATTTCAACACCAATTTCGATTCCCCGTATCAGTCTGCCACAATAACGGAGTTCTGGCGGAGATGGCATATTTCCCTCTCGTCGTGGCTGCGCGATTATCTGTATATCTCGCTGGGCGGCAACCGCAAAGGGAAAATGCGTACATACATGAACCTGATCATTACGATGCTGCTCGGAGGATTATGGCACGGACACTCCCTGAGGTTTGTGTGCTGGGGACTGATCCACGGCTCCGGTCTGGCGGCGCACAAGTTCCTGATGGGACTTTTCCCGAGTCTGAAGCCTTCCGGCAAGGGAATGAAACCGGTATGGAAGATACTCGGGACAGTGTTTACCTTCCATTTTGTCTGTTTTTCGTGGATATTTTTCAGGGCGGAAACTTTCGAAATGGCAATAAGCATGATTAAACAGATATTCACTTTCTTCCATCCCGAAATACTGGCAGATGTATTTAACGGCTACAAAATGGTGTTTGCGGTGATGCTTGCGGGCTTTGTCCTGCATTTCATGCCAAAAAGACTGGAGAACAGATTCATCGACTGTACCGTCAAAATGCCGCTGATCTGGAAGGCAGTAACCGTAACCGCCATGATCGTGTTTATCATGCAGATCAAGTCTTCGGAAATACTGGCGTTCATCTATTTTCAGTTTTAATCGACAATTTATTCGGTGTTCAGTGTAGAGACGGCGAAATGGAGTTAAGAACTAAAAGTTAAGAGTTAAAAGTTAGCTAACGCGCGCCAGCTAACTTTTAGTTTTTAGTTCTTAACTTTTAACTCCGAAAGTTCTGCCTTTCAGGCAGTTTTATCTGCTCACAGATTCCGCAGGTCGCTGACCTGCGGTTATGAAAATCCGGCTTTTCAAGCCGTTTCCCGGGATGGCAAACAATCTCATATCATAATTTACGGGGTGCAAATTTTAAAATTTGTACCCGGATTATTAACACCCCACCCGCAGGGCATTACTATCAATAGAAAACCGTTTACCTCCAGCCACAAGCCTTTTAAGGCTTGCACGCGATGGCAAATGGCGGAATTGTTTACAAAATATCCTAACGTTCAACCTGCGGTTGATTCAAGCCCTTTCATATAACAACATCGTAAACGACTAATATGAAGCAGATTATTGATGCGACAAAAAATCCCGTCAGGGATGAAATATCGGTAGAAAACAGTCGGAAATCGGTAAGAATCCCGTCAGGGATGACATGTAAAAACGAAGATACCACATGTCATCCCTTTCATATAACAATATCGCAAACGACTAATATAAAGCAGATTATTGATGCGACAAAAAATCCCGTCAGGGATGAAATATCGGTAGAAAACAGTCGGAAATCGGTAAGAATCCCGTCAGTCCCCCATTAAAGGTTTTAATGCAAAAAGCATATAACATTGCCGGAATCAAAAATCCCGTCAGGGATTAAATATCGGTAGAAATCAATTCATTGTCCAGCAAAATCCCGTCAGGGATGACACGCGGTATCTTCGTTTTTACATTTCATCCCTAACGGGATTCTTACCGATTTCCGACTGTTTTCTACCGATATT
>JAIRZR010000392.1 GCA_031267155.1 Prevotellaceae bacterium
AGCGCGACGTAGTCTGGAGACGTCTGGAGACTACGCCGAGCAGGAATTTTATCGGAATATTCATCTGTTTATTTCATCCTTTAATATCTCCATTCTCATTTTTGCTTCTTCATCTCCAAAATGGGTTTGGACACGAGTAGTTTGAGCTCATTCCTATACCTATCTACAGATGAGAAAGTGATAGCTATTGTGAATATGAACCCAATAACTGAGATAACAACTCTCGTAATAGCCAAAGCTTTAGGCTCTTTAGAGCAACCGATAATTGATAAAACAAGTCTTGTAATACAAAGAATCCAATTAAGTATTGGCGCCCAGCAAAAAAACACCCCTAAAAACGCTAATACAAAACCTGCAGTACCGACTACATTGCTCCTATCCCGAATTATAAATACAGGATTTTCATTTTGTGATTGATTATTTTGTAATTGATTATTTTGTGTGTATGCAAAAATCGTGCCAAAGTATTCAATTACAGCATTTCCCGGGAAATTATTTCCGAAATCTTTGGAGCCGCAATATAAGGTTAAACAAACCATAAAAACAATACTTTAAAATTACACATCAATAAATCAAAAATCGTTTTATAAAAACATGGCAAAGGTAAATAAAAAAATAATACCGTGAACAATTTAATCCGAAAATTGTCATAGCGATTTTTTTATCTGATTGTGTTTCTTGTGATTAAAATTTAAATTTGCAATAAAAATATTTCATTCCCTTGCTAAAATACGTCTCTCAGGCTCGATTTTCTTTCCTCCGGTCGCGAAAATCCAGTGGTTTTGGCGATAATTTTAACAGACAAAACGGCTTTGTCGTTCACTGCTACAATTATACTGTGCGCGGGATGGTTTTGTTATATGACATGGGCGAACACACAGCTTCGCCCCCATAGCCGTCAGGTTAAGGGTGTGGAACAAGTTCTGAAAGAGCGTAATTAATAGCGCAGGGCAAGGCAAACCTTGCCGGCAAGGCCCTGCAAATAATAAACGCAATATCATCAAGCCCCAAAAGGGCTTGCTGCCGGATGAGAATTTTTCTACACAGGGCCTTGCCTGCAAGGTTTGCCTTGCCCTGTGCTAATGATTACGCTCTTTCAGAGCTATTTAGAATCTTCATAATCTTCCGACCACAACTGGAATTTAGCGCTCCATTTTCTTATCCGTCAACTTTAGCTGATAGCAATACATTGTTTGTCATTTCGTCAGTTTATTTCTCAACAATTACTAAATTGAAGAATGTTATTATACCACGCGCAGAGCAGTCTTGTGCATTGCGGGCAAACTCCGTAAGGAGTTTAAAATAGATAACCCCGAACAGGCGCAGCGCAATTCGGGGTAAACTGTCGCACTTATCAGAACTGCGAAGCAGTTCAAGCTTGCGCTTGATTCAAATCCTTACGGAGTTATGGAGGAGAGGCGCTTTACCCCGTGCTGCGCTTTGCCTGCACGGGGTTATCGAAATTGGACGCCTGCGGCGTCAAAAAAACGTGAAGCATTTCTACATTTTTATCTCACAATTTTAGTCCGTGCACAGTATAATAAATCAAATTTTGGGTGCAAAATTATATCTTTTTTTTCGAAAACACATCATATAATTGTAATTTTTGTTCTTTTTTTCGTAAATATGGGCGTATCAAAACAAAAACAAAATCCATACATGTGTGCTTTTCGAAAGTGCATGTGTACTTTATTAAAGTCCATGTATACTTTATTAAAGTCCATGTATACTTTGCGAAAGCCTATGTGTACTTTTCAATAGTCCATGTGTACCTTTCGAAAAATGCATATTTTTGCAGGCAAAATATTATAAAAGAACACAAGATCCCAACTTCGGGAGCCTAATCTTACCTTAAATATCACAAAAAAATAGAGACTGCCGTGAAGGACAGTCTCATATTTGGTCACAACAAATGCATAGAAATTATTATATGAGTATCAATATCTGAATTAACACGTAATAATTTACGGTGCAAAGTAACAGCTATTGTTTCCGGTGGGCAATAGCTATTTCACGGTATTTTTAGCCCGCAATATCATATATAATAGTAATACGGGACAGGCGCATTCCGTAAAAAACGGAGCATATATATCAAACAGTCAGCAGGATGGAAGATATTTTAAAAATCGCGCGTTTTTTTGATTTTTTTCAGGCATTTTCCTGAATTTTCGAGAAAAATTTTCCAGACATTACACTTTTTCGAACTTTTTCCGGTTTTTTAACTTCCTGCATGACAGGTTTTTTTAATTTTTTTTCGGTTTTCCTGCATTTTATGTAAAAAAAAGTTCATACCTTTGGCGCGATATCTTAATATTTTGAAAATTTAATATAAAACACAAAAGATTATGGGACGTCCTGTTACTTTGTACACACTTCAATGGGGAGATCTCTCCCTCGAAACAGTTTGTGAAAAAGCGAAAGCTTTTGGTTACGACGGTCTTGAACTGGGAATACCGGTTCATCTGGATGTAAGGCAAACCGATCCTGGCTATTACCAGGGCATTCGGAACATGCTGAAAAAGTATGACCTGAAACTGTTTACTGTTTCTACACACCTTATCGGTCAGGCGGTTTGCGACAATATCGACCCCCGTCGGCATAAGGAAATTCTGCCCGATTATATTTGGGGCGACGGCGATCCGGAGGGAGTACGTCAGCGTGCTGCCGAATCGCTGATTCAGAGCGCTCACGCGGCAAAAGCTCTGGGCATTGACACGGTTGTCGGATTTACCGGCAGCTCCATCTGGCATCTTCTCTATTCGTTTCCTCCGGTGTCGGGCGAAATGATAGAAGAGGGATACAACGATTTTGCCCGCCGTTTCAAGCCGATTCTGGACGAATACAGCCGGCTGGGAGTAAAGTATGCCCTGGAGGTGCATCCTTCGGAAATAGCATTCGACACTTTTTCCGCCCGCCGCGCACTGAATGCCCTCGACGGGCATCCGGCTTTCGGATTCAACTACGATCCAAGCCATCTGGGATACCAGGGTGTGGATTATGTGGATTTTATCTACGAGTTCTCAGACCGTATCTTCCATGTGCACATGAAAGATGTATACTGGAGCGATACCCCGAAACAGGTAGGAGTTTTCGGCGGTCACGTGACATTCGGAGATCCGCGCCGTTACTGGAATTTCAGGAGCCTGGGCAGAGGAAAAATCAATTTCGAGGAAATCATCCGCGCCCTTAACTCCATTGGCTACCACGGCCCGCTGTCGGTAGAATGGGAAGACAGCGCAATGGACCGCGAACAGGGAGCCATTGAATCGTGCCGTCTGGTCAAATCAACCGATTTCCAGCCCTCGGCAGTCGCTTTCGATGCAAATTTCGGCAAATAAATTAATACTCTAAATAGAGAAAGGGTTGTCGTCCTAAGTGAGGGCAACTCTTTTTTATTCTACAGCATTTTGCAAGGCTGAAGCTGGCTGGAACCTTGCTTTTAGCGCGACGTAGTCTGGAGACCCTACGGTCGCCGTCGAATACGATCATTCGTGAATACAAATCCGCTGTAACAAAACAAATACACGAATTGAGATTTTTTGACGCCATTTGGCAACGCAATTATCACGAATGCATCATCCGAAATGAACAATCATATCAAAACATTGCCGATTACATTATTCATAATCCTGAAAAATGGCAGGATGACAAATTCTACATCGAATAACAGGATTTACATTTTACAAAATCTATTATAAAGAAGAAAAATACCTTGTTATGCCCAATCATGTACACGGTATCATTGAATTTTTCGCTCTTGTTCCTATTAATTTCGCCCGAATCTTGCGACAATGATGATTCGGGAACGAAAAGTTATAGAGCCGTTAAGTTCTTTCCATTGGGAGCATACAAAAAACCCGCACATTTTTGTACGGGTAATTTAACAAATAAAAAATAATCAATAATATGAAAAATCAAAAAAATTAATTATTCATTCTCAGGTGCAGTTTCCTGATTTCCTGATGCATCCGATTCTGATGGAGCGCCCGTCACCGGAAACATTCCCGGCGTGTATGACGGGATACGTTCCTGAATTGGCGAACGGTTGTTTGTCACGACGTTTCCGGGTATGGAAGCTGAAGACAGAAAACAGAAAAGAAACAGTAATACTACAAGATACCACGTAAATTTTTCTATAAAATCTGCTGTCTGCCGAACTCCGAATGTCTGGTTTCCGGATGCAAAATTTGCCGCCAGTCCTCCTCCCTTGGAGTTTTGTATCAATACCACAAAAATCATCAATAATCCTACTATAATCAAAAGTACTGCAAAAATCATATATCCCATAAAACAGCTATTTTTTTATATTTCTAATTTCATTAATTTTGCCCGCAAAGTAAATACTTTTTTCCGGATTTAGCAAAATTAATTTCTCATAACACTCCAGCGACTTTTCGTAAAGCCCTTGTGACAGGTATATTTCTGCCAGGGTTTCACTTGCTATATCGTTGTTTTCCGGAATGTTATCGCAATCATAATTTTGCGTTACGGTCTCTTTACCGGGAATAATTTTTGGAGATTCTTTTATGAAATTAATTATTAAATCATCCTCCGGACCGGAACTGTTATTCGGAAATTCATCAAAAAAGCCACTTGAAAAATCTTCGGTAGAAAAATATTCGTTGCGAAATGAGAGTAAAACATCCTTCCTGTCTGAAACGGAATTTTTACCCGCATCTCCATTATCGGTTTTCGGCTCCGCTTTTGACGCCTTCACTGTTTCCCTTTCGAGAAACCTGTACAGCAGCCTTCTGCTGGGACTGTAAATAGCCGTCAATTTACATGCTTCCGGATAATCGGGCATGTTTTCGTTTCTGTATCCCTTCAGCAGCAAAACACGGGCAAGAGTAAACCATGGATTTTCGACTGCAAGCGTTTCCAGATCCCGGATTTCGCTGTTCCCGAGAGGAATGTCGAGATTCAAATATTTGTCTAACAAGTTAAAGTCCATCTTGATTATTACCAGTTTCCTACGGATGCATTGAAAATATTTTCGACCAGGTTTTTTGTAATTTCTTCAACCAGCTGCGCCTGATACTGCTCTATCGAAGCTTCGCCCGGAAAATCGCTGTATGCGGAAAAGTCCTTATCGAAATTTTGAGTTTCATCGATCTGGTTGACATATTTCACTTTAACTTTTATGGTTAATCTGTTAAGAGAAGCCACCTCGTCGCCTGTGATTGCTGTGGGGGTTATGGAATAATCCCTGATTTCTCCGCTGAATTGCAGGTGCCCGTCGGTATCGACCTGCGTCAAACGCGTCTGACGTGTAAACATATCCTTCAAAGCCTCGGTAAACGTGTTGCTCAGAGTAGGATTGACCAGCAGAGCCATGTTGGGAAAATATTCGATGCATACCGTCTTGACGTCAGGCGACAAATAACTCTGGTTGAACGAATATATCCCGCAGGAGCCAAAAAGGGGCAAAAGCAGCAGTATAAAATATTTCAGTCTATTCATTTTCAAATTCTTCTATATCATATTCCTTAATTTTCCTGTACAGTGTACGTTCCGAAATGCCGAGCGCTTCGGCGGCAGGCTTCCTTCGATTGTTGAACTGTTTCAGAACTTTTCTTATGGATTCCTTTTCCTGCGACTGGAGATCCTGGACTTTGTCGGCGCCATGAAGATTTTCGCGGGGCAGGGGCGCCTCCTCCTCATTGTAAATCAATGGAGGTTCTTCGTTTATGAACTTGTTGTATTCCCGAACAGAAGATTCTCCTTTCGACAGTTTGTACATCCACTTTTTCAACTCGTTGACGTCATTGCGCATGTCGAAAAGTATCTTGTACAGCAATTCTCTTTCGGATGCAAAATTTTTGATGTCTTCCCTGTTCTGGTACAAAACGGGCAAATTGTTAATGACGGGAAGATATTTGCTCAATATCTCTTTCGAAACATCTCTTTCGTGTTCAATAACAGATATTTGTTCCGTCACATTTTTCAACTGCCTCACATTTCCGGGCCATGGATAATCTTCAAGTTCCAGGCGCGCTTCGCTGTCAAGCGTAATGGAGGGCATGCGGTATTTCTCAGCAAAATCGGAAGCGAATTTTCTGAACAGCAGATATATGTCATCTTTCCTGTCTCTCAGCGGAGTAACGGTTATCGGAACGGTGTTGAGCCTGTAGTACAGGTCTTCGCGAAAACGTCCGTTCCTTATGGCTTCCTGAAGGTTTACATTTGTCGCCGCAATTATGCGCACATTTGTTTTCTGTACTTTCGAGGAACCCACTTTGATAAATTCGCCCGTTTCCAGAACCCTCAACAGTCGAACCTGCGTGGACAGTGGCAATTCGGCGACTTCGTCCAGGAATATTGTTCCTCCGTCGGCGACTTCGAAATAGCCCTTTCGCGTATCTACCGCTCCTGTGAAAGAGCCTTTTTCATGTCCAAACAATTCCGAATCAATAGTGCCTTCGGGTATCGCGCCACAGTTTACGGCAATGTACTGCCCATGTTTGCGCGAACTGAATTTGTGTATTATTTTCGGAAAAACTTCTTTTCCGGTACCGCTTTCGCCCGTTATCAGCACGGATAAATCGGTTGGCGCAACCTGACATGCAATATCTATCCCCCGGTTAAGACTTGGAGACGAACCGATTACATCGAACTGTTGCTTTATATTCTGTAAATCTATCATCACTTTTCATGTAAAACACGGGGACAAATATACGA
>JAIRZR010000060.1 GCA_031267155.1 Prevotellaceae bacterium
ATCAACAAAGAAGGCATCTTCGTATGGTTTCACCCTGTACAGTTCAGGAAAACGTATTTTTCGTGGGAAGAAATCGAACGCGTCTATATCCGGAAATACAGTCCCGTTAAGGAATATGGCGGCTGGGGATACAGGACCGGCTCCGGCAGGAAGAACGGAAAAGCCTGTAATATATATGGAAATATCGGCTTACAAATCGTCCTGAAAAACGGAAACAAGTTCTTGATAGGAACAAACGACCCGGACGGAATAACCGAAGTATTGAAGAAAATCGGCAAACAGGCTGATTGAACAACCGTTCTTATGGCAAAGGAAAATAAAGAAGGAAAGCCTAAAAGTTTTATTTTGCGTATTGACAGTGAGACAATGGAAGCAATAGAAAAGTGGGCAGCCGACGAATTTCGCAGCGTCAACGGTCAAATCCTGTACCTCCTGAACCAGTCACTGAAGAAAAACGGCCGCCTGCCGAAAAAGAAATAACTCAAGAGTAATTGCATTATTATGAAACGAATAACACTTTATTTACTATCGTGCATGACAAGCCTGACAGCTTCGGCATTCACACCGGAAATGAAAACAATGACATTGTCCGACGGAGAAGAAATAACCGCAAGACTGTGCTTACCCGATGATAATCCGGTAAAGACAATTGTTTTTTGCATCCACGGTACGGGACCGAATACCTGGCTGAACAAAAGAGACGGATTTAACTATTATGATGACGTCGCAGACGGATTTTGCAGCAATGGAATTGCTTTTTTCAGCTACAACCGGCGTGGAGTTGATATTGGAGAGACGCCGCCGCTGTACAATAAAATAGATTCGGTAAAATATGCAAAATACCTGCCCGTCAGTGAAGCGCAGGATGTGGAATGTATGATATCCGCATTAAAAAAAGACAGCCGGTTTGAGGATTGTAAAATAATTCTTTACGGCATCAGTGAAGGAACAGTCATCGCTTCGATGGTGGCTGACAGGAAAAATGTGCCTGTTGACGCCGTTTTTCTCCACGGATATGCCCACGAAAGCATGTATGACATCATAAAATGGCAAAATGAAGGTCATGGCGTAATGAATATGGTAAATGCTGCTTTTGACAGGGATGGAAACAGAAAAATCAGCCGTGAAGAATACGAATCGGACAATAAGGAAGCTGCCGGATACAAAAAATATCTTTTTCAGAATCTTTCTTTTGAAACATTGGATGCAGTAAAAGACAGCGTAATTGACATCAACGACATCCGTGTCATGCGGGAGCCTTTCAATGCCGCTCTTATGGAAAAGATCGTCGCGGGAGATGAAGAATGGATACAAAAAAACTATTTTTATCTAACGACAGACTGGTTCAAGCAACATTTTGCACTGGAAGCCAACAAAACAAGGCTGTTAAGACTGGATATCCCCATTTATATTTTCCACGGAACAGACGATGCCAGTGTGCCGGTGGAAAATGTTTATGACCTTCAGGCGCGATTCGGAGTATCGGGAAAAAACAACCTGCACGCCTTTGTTTTTGAAAAGCATAATCACGATTTGAATTTTCTTTACCGGCATACCGGCAAAAAATGGTCGGAAGGATATCAGAAAATATTTCAATGTGCTGTTGAATTATAAAATACCCGGAGGCCGTCACGCGGTTTTCATCTTGGGCAGCCCCCACCGGTATTTTACGGCGAGGACGCGGGCGATAAATATCGCGGCGGACGCACTTATTTCGCAGACGAAAGCCGTCAGGCCCAGCCAGTGGCATGCGCAGTAAACGAGACCCCCAAACACGCAGGCGAGCGCATAAATTTCCTTACGGAAGACGAGCGGTATCTCATGGATGAAAATATCACGAATAATGCCACCCGGCACGCCCGTGATCGTCCCCATAATAATAGCGACCCGGAAAGGATAGCCGAGGCCGGTCGTTTTCTCAATACCGACAACGACAAACAGCGCCAGGCCGACAGTATCAAAAATGAAGAACGGAGTATCGAGCCGTACCGGTTTCCGGCTGAAGATAATGACCGTGACAAGTCCGATGAAGGAACACAGCGCATAGACAGGGTTCAGCATCCGGAAAGGCGTCACATCCGGAAGCACATCACGCACCGTACCGCCGCCGATTGCAGTGACGAACCCGACAACATAAGCGCCGAACCAGTCAAACTCCTTCGCCGCCGCGAGACGCACACCGCTGATAGCAAAAGCAATCGTCCCGACGAACTCAATCACTTTCACAAACGAAACAGCAGCTATGTATTGAATCACTTCCTCCACAAACATGCGTCATTCCTCCCCGTCAAGATATTCTCTTTTGAAAATATTCACCAGAAGGAAAAACATCGACATCAGCAGCGGGCCGAAAATGACGCCCCAGAAGCCGAACAGCCTCAGACCGAGGACAACGCCGAAAACCGTGATCAGCGGATGCGTATCCGCCAGCTTCTTCTGAAGAACAAAGCGTATAACGTTATCAATATTAACCAGAATAATGGCACAGTACGCCGCAAGAATACCGGCCGCGATCCAGTTTCCCGTCAGGGCGAGGTAAGCCACGAGCGGCACCCAGACAATCCCCGTCCCCAGAATCGGGACAATCGTCGCAAAAGCCGTCAGAATACCGAACAGAAACGGGCTGGGAACACTCGTCATCCAGTAGCCCGGAACAGCGACGAGGCCCTGTATGACAGCAAGCAGCGGTATGCCGATTGCATTGGAACGCACCATACTGCGTATCTCACCCGTGACGGCATGTTTATTATTTTCCGTGAACGGCAGCAGCCTGTACACATAACGTTCGATATCCTTGCTGCTGATCAGCATGAAATACAGCAGGAAAACCATCACGACCGACGTAACGGCAAGGCTGCCGACCTGACCGATAACAAACTGTACGCCGCGCGTCATATAACCCGTCGCCGTTTCGATATTACCCGTGCTCAGCAGGTCATACCCGGTCTTCTCCTGCACGAGCGAGATAAAATGCTGCACGGTAGCGATCAGCTGCGAAATATCGACGCTGACATCCTGTATCCTCCCGACAAGCAGCCACACCACAAAATACACGGGAACCAGCAGGCAGACGAAAACCTCCAGGATGATAAGAACAGCCGCCGTCACATGCCGCATCTTCCGTCTTTCCGTCAGGTAAATCATCTGGCCGCGCACGAGCACATAGAGCGTAAATGCCCCCAGCAGTCCGTTCACAAACGACCAGAGCCCGCTGACAATCAAATACCCCGAAAAGAAAATCAGCGCAACAAGCGAATAATTAAAATACTTCTCCTTCATTTTCCTTTTATGCTGTTATAACGACAGGCAAACATACGTGAAAAAGTCCGTTTTTGCAAGACTTGCAAAGCAAATAATTTATTTATACACGATACCGGTCATCCTCTTTCCCGGTTCACTCACAAAAATTTGTATTTGTAACACAGGTCGAAAAAAGAAAAGAATTATCCTTGCAGTCTGTGAAAGTAGAGCCTCCCCCTGTATAAAACTGTTTGAACACACTCTTCCAGAAGATATCGCCATCATTTTTGATTTGGTTACCTCGACTTATCCGCCACTCGAAAGAGTTCGCGGCTTTTTTGAAGGACTGTTTGGAAAAATACCCGTTTACGGCTTGCTCCCCTGAGCATTTTTTGTCATGATTTTTGTCTGTTCAATAGATTTTCTATTCGAAGAATCATTCTATTTAAACTGTCCGAATTAACTTTTGCCTGGTTAATATTCCAATGTTCATTAATAAATGGAAGCATGCAGGGATTATATTCCGGACCTTTCGCTGCACCCTGTTTTGGTGTCAGTTGATCTCTATGCTCTTTTTTTTTCATCTTATTTACCAGTTCATGGGTTAAGTACATGCTTGATTTATAAGAAAAATTCATTTCAACAAGTTCATTTCTTCCTCCCTGTTTTGTTAAGGTAGCATTTGGCATATCTCCAATCTCAATATTGAAATATTTTGAAAAACCTTCCCTGTCCGCCATCAACCATGCTTCTGCCTCATCAACAGCTATATTAAAAATAAAATTTTCATTTTTACTTTCCTCCAATAACTCTGCAAGTAATTGAGGTGCACAAAGACTTGCGTCTAAGTCTGTCAATAAAATTACCGGAAATGATTCGGATAATTTATTGAACTTGGAAATTTTACATTTTACTTGACCACCACGCGCAGGAAGTTCTGTGATAATTTCAATTTTTGGAGAGCAAAAAGCAAGAACTTTTTTAATAATAGCATAAGTAACCGGATCTTCTCCCACGATATATACTTTCATATCTAAAAGTCGATTTTAAGTTGTGAGACTTCATCAATATTTTGGGGTTTGGTATAAGGGAGTACAGCATCGGCAATCGTTAGCCCGGATCTGATTATCGGTTCAATTTCTTTTATATTAGAAACCTTATTGGCTGAAGTTCCTTCCGGTGTATTCTTTAAAAGAATAACTTCATCAGGAGAAATGCCTTGATTGGATAAAATATCGTAACTGTGGGTTGTTATGAGTACTTGCCGGGCAATTTTTTTTGAACGCTGAACTTTAGCAATAAATTCAGGCAACTGGATTACAATACCCGAATGTAAGTTTATTTCCGGTTCTTCCAACAAAATAACCCCATTATTATCCAATAACACAAATAAAAAGCCAATTAATCGTAAAGTTCCATCCGAAAATTGCATTTCCTGTTGTTTACTTCCTTTAGCTCTCCAATGCATATATCTCGCTTCTAAATGAGGAATACCCATTTC
>JAIRZR010000107.1 GCA_031267155.1 Prevotellaceae bacterium
GAACTGCGTAGCAGTTCAACTCCATACGGAGTTGTGTCGTAGATATATACGTACCCCCGGGCTGCGCTTCGCTTGCACGGGGTTATCCACATCAGACGCCTACGGCGTCAAAAGACACGAAGCATTTCTACATTTTTACCTTACAATTTTAACCCGCGCACTGTATAAATTTGTGACATTAAACATTCATACGTTATTTATTTTTCATCCCTATACAGGACTAATTTTTACCCACTTGCAAATAACGGGATTTTTGTCTCAGGCCGCAACCGCAATCAGGACGTCGTTCTGTTTCGCTTCATTTTCAGGACTTCCGTTTTGCCTAAGCGGATATAGTCCAGCAAAGGAATATTGGCTGGGCAGGAGTAGGCGCAGCTTCCACATTCTATACAGTCGTGGGCGCTGTTTTTTTCGGACTCTTCGAACATTTTACATTCCGCCAGTCTTTTCAGCAGATATGGCTCCAGATTCATCGGGCAAACTGAAACACAGCGGGAACAGCGAATACAGGCAGACACTTTCCCGCGATGCGATTCCATCTCGGGCATAAGCAGTATCGCCGAAGTGCTTTTCTGGGTAGGAGCGTCGGGATTGCTTGCCGCTTTTCCCATCATTGTACCTCCAAATATCACTTTCCCTGTGTTTTCCGGTATTCCTCCCATCGTTTCCAGAAGTTTGGAGACGGGAGTTCCCACCCTGACAAGCAAATTCCTCTGAACGGACAGGCTTTTACCCGTAACAGTTACGATATTGTCAATTAAAGGCTTGTTTTTCTGGACAGCTTCGTAAACAGAGAAAGTCGTCCCCACATTGTGAACTATCGCGCCCACATCGACCGGCAGGCATCCCGAAGGCACTTCCCTGCTTGTTACTGCCTTAATCAGCTGTTTTTCTCCTCCCTGCGGATATTTTTTCCTGAGGGGGACAATCCTGATACCTTCGTATTCGGAAGTCAGGGCGTTTAACTTTTCAATTGCCTTTGGCTTGTTGATTTCGACGCCTACATAAGCTACCGTTACTCCTATGGCTTTCTTCAGTATCTGGACGCCAATCATCAGCTCTTCGGTATGTTCCAGCATCAGTCTGTAGTCGGAAGTGAGATACGGCTCGCATTCTGCCGCATTTATTATAAGGTATTCGGCTTTTTTTCCCGGAGGCACCGACAGTTTGACATGCGAGGGAAAAGCCGCACCGCCAAGACCGACCATTCCCGAAGCGGCAATTTTCTTCAATATCTCTTCCGCCGACAGTTTTATCTCCTTCACTATACTGTCCGAACGGTCGATATCTTCCTGCCATTCATCATTCTCCACTTTGATTACTACAGCTTCTTTCTTTATCCCCAGATGGTCGGCAACCAAGTCGATATTTGTAACCGTACCCGACACGGACGAGTGGATATTTGCCGAGACAAAACCCGTGGATTTTGCAATGAGCTGACCGGCTTTGACCCTGTCGCCCTTAGCCACGACGGGCGTTGCCGGCGCACCGATATGCTGCGAAAGAAATATCTGGACAATGCCTTCGGGAGCAACAGTTTCTATAGCCGATTCGGCGGAGATTTTATTGTCGGCGGGGTGTATTCCCCCGTGCTTGAATGTTTTTATCATCTTTCAAAAGCTCAAATATTTATAATTCACTCTTAACCTCCTGTTTTCTTGGGGGAAAATTCAGTTCCACGATTGCATTTGTGGGACATTCGGTCACGCATTTGCGGCACAGCCTGCATTTTGCGTCGTCGATATAGGCAAGGTTATTAGCTATGGTAATCGATTCGAAGGCGCATACTTTCTGGCATTTTATACAGCCAATGCATGCCGTTCCGCACGATTTTCTTGCTATGCCTCCCTTTTCCCTGTTGACGCAGGAAACATATATGCGCCTGTTTTTCGGTCCCTTTTTCCTCATTTCGATGATGAATTTCGGACAGGCTTTGACGCAGGAACCGCAGGATGTGCATTTTTCCCCGTCTATTTCCGGCAGAAGCGTTTCGGGATTGATGTGAATCGCGTCAAAACTGCAGGAAACCACACAGTCGCCCTGTCCAAGACATCCGAAACTGCAGCCCGTGTCGCCCGAATAGGTTGACGCCATTATGGCGCACGATCTGGCGCCTTCGAACAGGTTTGTCCTCTGCCTCACTTCGCACGCGCCGGCACAGCGCACCACGGCAATCAGGGCGTCCGTTGCCGAGGCTGTTTTGCCCAGATGCCCGGCGACCCTGCTCATTACGCTGTTTCCGCCTACGGGACACAGCAGGGCGGAAACATCGTCGCTTTTAACCAGTTCTTCGGCAAATGCCCTGCATCCGGCATAACCGCATCCTCCACAGTTTGCCCCGGGAAGCATTTCGACCACCTCGTCTATACGGGGATCTTCGAATACTTTGAACTTTTGAGCGACAAAATAGAGGATGACTGCCAGCAAAACTCCAAGGGAACTTAAAACTACTACGGTAAAAATGATTGTATTCATTAATTTTCAGTCTGTTTTTCGATGTATAAAGTAAAATGTTTTTTCAGTTTTGCCCGAAAGAGATATATCACGGAATAGTATCCGGCAAGCGATACTAAAGAAATTATTCCTGCATAAAGTTCTCCCGTTCCCGCTTCGATCAGTAAAAAGAGTATCGCTGTAACAAAAATTACAGGCATAAAATAAGCCAGTAAAGCCGCCTTTATCCCCATGCCTGTTTCCATTACGACATTAACTTTATCTCCACACTGTACTTTTTGACCCGCATTGGGTACAAAAACAGTCTTTTCCTTTCGTTCAAAAGCAGAACACAACTCTTTTGAACGGCAGGCAAAACACGCTGACACACTGATAATATTAACTGCAATATCTTCAGGCGTTATTTTCGAGACTGTCCCCGAACGGCTTGTGCAAGAAACATTTCTATCCATTGTGACCATCAATTCTAAAACCGATTTTGATGTGCAAATATATGCAGAATTATTGA
>JAIRZR010000207.1 GCA_031267155.1 Prevotellaceae bacterium
TTGACATACTCAATCCAGTTAAGCGCATCGCCCAGCGAGCCGGACTTCAGCGGCACGCGCCACCCCATATTTAAATTAATATAGGGTTCGGTACCGACGTCCCTGCACCATTTCAGGAACTCGTCCGTTCCAAACTGATTGGTTTCGACCTGTCCCCATTGCCGGGCATGTATCACTGGCCGTTTATCGGGATCGCCTGTGCCTTTTTCCCAGTCATACTCGTCAACATAAGTACCCCCGGGCCAGCGCATCACAGGCATGTTCAGGGGTTTGAGCAGTTCCGTTACGGCAGGATTGGGCTGTCCCGTACTGCCGACAACGCCGCCGTAGATAACCCGGTCGTTGCAGTCATCCACCATCTGTCCGTAAATCATCGGGTCGACGGATGCGGGTTTATCCGGTATTGATACTCTTACCTGTGTTACTGTTTTCGAGCTCTTCTGTCCGAAAAGCAGCAGACCGAACATGCAGCCCGCGATAATTAAAATACTCTTTTTCATAATTTTGAATCTTTAATTGTTTTGATAATGCCCAATTTCCCTACCAAAAGGAATACGCAAAGCGGATTTACCATTGCCGTGGTGATGCTATACAGATCAGGAGTTCTGATTTTTCAGCAGATCGTCGATACGTTCCAGTTTATCCAGCGATTCGTCGATATGGAAATGCAGTTCGGGAACGATACGCAGCTGATGTCTTACCTTTTTAGCCAGTTCGGCTCTTATCGACCTGGTTTCCAGTTCGACCTTTACCATTACCTCCGCCGACTTGTCCGACGGGAATATGCTGAGGAATATTTTCGCGACCGAAAGATCGGGAGATACTCGCACCTCGCTGACGGTTATCATTGCGCCTCCGTAAGCCGCCATTCCGCGCAGCTGAAATATTTCGCCCAGATCCTTCTGTATCTGCCGGGCGATTTTTAATTGTCTTGTACTATCCATTGTCTATAAATTCTATTAATTTTTGAGAGCTGATTTCCGGTTCTTCCAGAAATCCCGCATGACCGGAATTTTCCAGCATCAGAGCCTTCGCGTTCGGGAATTTGTCTATCAATTCTGCTGCCACAGTCTCGGGAATATACTTGTCTTTTCTGCCGAAAATAAACATCAGAGGCCTGTCAAACCCGCTCAGAAACGCGTTCATGTCCCTGCGGCTTTTCATTCCTCTCAGGCAGGCGATAATCCCCTCGGGTTCGGAGATTGCGGCATTTTCGGAAATCATTGCAATAGCCTCTTCCATTCTGTTAAGGTTTTCGTCGGCAAACATATTGGCTATATTGACCTTCAGAATCAAGTCCAGTTTACCCTCTTTGATCAGCGCTATTTCGCGGTCTCTGTTTTGTTTTTTCTCTTCGGTATCGGGCTTGGGCGTCGAATGGAAAAGGCACAATTTCTCTGTACGTTCGCCATATTTTTCGGCAAAAGCCAGAGCCGCATAACCGCCCATTGAATGCCCTGTAATATTTACCTTCTCAACTTTCGAATGATCCAAAACCTCGGCGACAACATCCGCCATAAATTCCATGCTGTTTTCGTCCTGTTTCGTTCCCGAAAGTCCGTTGCCGGGCAAATCTATGGCTATGACACGGAAACGGGGTTTCAGAAGTTTGATAAAATCAGCCCATACCTCGCTTGTTTCTAAATACCCGTGCAGAAGCAGTAAAGTCTTTTCGCCTTTTTTTGTATCGCTTATATATATCGGTATTCCCCTGCAGTTTTTAAAATATTCCATATCGATTCGAGATTTTACCGGCGTCCTATTTTCTTATGATTCGGTTTCAAACCGCCTTTTGCGACCGTTTTCATCATTCTTTTCATTTCTTCAAACTGCTTTAACAGCCGGTTTACCTGCGTGATATCCGTTCCGCTACCGCTTGCGATGCGCTTGCGGCGGCTTGTGTTCAGGACGTCGGGACGTTCGCGTTCCACAGGGGTCATGGAATTGATAATTGCTTCGATGCTTTTGAATGCATCGTCGTCAATATCCATGTTTTTAGCCATTTTGCCGATTCCGGGAATCATTCCCATCAAATCCTTGAGGTTACCCATTTTCTTTACCTGCTGGATTTGCTTGTAGAAATCGTTGAAATTGAACTGGTCTTTTACCAGTCTTTTTTGCAGTCTTTTTGCTTCTTCATCGTCAAACTGTTCCTGAGCCTTTTCGACAAGCGACACGATGTCGCCCATTCCAAGGATACGGTCAGCCATCCTTTCGGGATAGAAAATATCCAGCGAATCCAGTTTTTCACCGGAACTCATGAATTTGATCGGTTTGCTGACAATCGAGCGTATCGACAGGGCTGCTCCGCCTCGCGTATCGCCGTCAAGTTTGGTGAGTACAACTCCGTCGAAATTCAGCTTGTCGTTAAACTCTTTGGCAGTATTTACAGCATCCTGACCGGTCATGGAATCCACGACAAAAAGCGTTTCCTGTGGAGCGGCGGCTTTTTTTATCGCTGCTATTTCAGCCATCATCTCCTCGTCTATCGCTAAACGTCCGGCGGTATCGATGACAACAATGCTGTATCCGTGCAGTTTGGCATGTTTAATCGCATTTAATGCAATTTCGACGGGATTCTTGTTTTCTTCCTCGCTGTACACGGGGACGCTTATCTGCTGTCCAAGGATTTTGAGCTGCTCGATAGCCGCAGGACGGTAAACGTCGCAGGCAGCCAGTAGCACAGTGCGATTCTTTTTTGCTTTGAGATAGTTGGCAAGCTTTCCGGAAAAAGTTGTTTTACCCGAACCCTGCAGTCCGGCAATCAAAACTGTAGCCGGCTCGCCCTTGATATTTATCTGGGCGGCTTCTCCGCCCATCAGAGCCACAAGTTCGTCGTGAACTATCTTCACCATCATCTCGCCGGGTTTGACTGCGGTGAGGACATTCGAGCCCAGAGCCTTTATTTTCACATCATCGGTGAAAGTTTTTGCCACCCTGTAACTTACGTCGGCGTCCAGCAACGCCTTCCTGACGTCTTTCAGCGTTTCGGCAACATTTAACTCCGTGATACGGCTTTCGCCTTTCAACAATTTGAATGAACGCTCCAGGCGTTCCGATAAATTTTCAAACATACAAATCTATATTACGAAATTTCCTAATCGGCGGCAAAATTACAATAAAAATACTTAACAGGGCAATATTGTTTGCATTTCGAAATATCTGAAAGCTGCAAGCTGCTAAAAATTAAGTCTGTATTGAAATTCTATCGGCATATAGTCCCTGCGGCTTCAGAAAACTTTGAACGAGTATTTTTTGAAGCAATTCTGTAAATTCTGCTTCAGGCATTTTGCTTTGCATCACGAAATTTTCTATTTTCCGATTTCCTGTGCCAGGATATGTTTAAAGCGTTCGATAACAGCATTTATCTCTCTTATAAAGCTATCATTTTAGTATTTTTAATTCTTTAGAAGTTTCGATGGGTAGCGATATTGACCGTCATCTGCGAATAAAGAGTAACTGAGAAACTTGCAAACAACCGGCATGGCGCCAAAACAGCAATTTTTTCTAAAGTTTTCATGTACATAATGATTAATTTATACATTTGGGGGCAAATCCCTCGCCTTTAGGCAGGCGAAGACTTTAAAAAGCTTTGGAAGGTATAGGGTGCTTCAAAAGGGTCGGTGTCCGTCATTGCAAAGGCGCAGCCCGAAGTAATCCAGTTATTAACAGTATTTTGGATTGCTTCGCTTCGCTTACAATGACGCTTTTAGTAAGTAGCACATTAATAGGCTATTTATGACTGGGAGGATTTTCGTCATTGCGAACGCAGTGAAGCAATCCAGAGAGTAGCCTGTTTCTGGATTGCTTCACTTCGTTCGCAATGACGAAC
>JAIRZR010000273.1 GCA_031267155.1 Prevotellaceae bacterium
CACTTGTGTATAATTAATGATTATTTGCTTATATCTGATCCCAGATCAGTAGATGAACAAATCTACATTTTTAACAAAAATAATTTCAACTATATAACTAATACCGCATACAGAGGGCAGGGTCCCGGCGAAATTGCAACAATGGGATTTGTCGGGATAAACGAAGTTGGTAACATTTTTTATGTAACTGACCATGGAAAACAAAAAATATTCAGTTACAGCCTGGACAGTGTCCTGACAAATCCGTCATATATGCCGGAAGTGAAAATGGTTATGGATAAAGCATCGTTTCCCGATAAATACCAGTACATCAATGATACGTTATTCGCAGGCGTAGTTATCGAACCGACCGGAAATTCGGGATATAACCACTCTGTCGCTAAAATCAATACCTATACCGGCGAAATAAGTCGAATGCCATATAAGCATCCTGAGATTGAAAGAAAGCGCGTCTGCTTTGCCATGTCTGTGGAACATGGCATTCAAGTCGAATGTTATCATTATCATGATTTAATGACAATCTGCAGCCTCGATGGAGATTTAAAATATAACATATACGGCCGAAAGTGGAATGACAGGGTAACGAACAAATTTGGCTATTATGATAATGTGATATTTTGCAATAATAAAATAGTCGCATCCTATTCCGACGGTAAGGACAGATATTCCAGTTCCGGAAGCGGTTATCCGACACAATTTCTTGTCTTCGACACGAAAGGTGATTACATCCGGACATTAGAAACCGGATATTCCATACCGGACTTTTGTTATGATAAAGATAACAATCGGATTATAATGAGACTGGATGCAGAAATGCAATTTGCTTATTTAGATCTCGACGGACTTGTAGAGTGATCAATCGCCGGCCGTGATCCCGTATCCTTTGTCATAAACATGTTTTATTTTTATTTCCGGAAACTGTTTGGTTGTTGAAAAGGAATATAAAACCATAATTAAATGAATTATTGCCTAAAAAATGCCCTGATAATAAAAAAACTATATCTTTGAAGTCGAGATAAATAACATATTATTAAACCAAAAAAATTAAACGACAATGGAAAACAAACATTCTTTACTCATCCCTGCCAACATCGTATCGCAGGTACAAGGCCTGGTTAATCAGGCCAAAGGGCTGCTGTTACCTTATGTAACCCCGCTCACGCTCGCCGAACGGCACACGTTGCCGAAAATAGGCGGGAAGACTCTCAGTTTCGTGGAAAAAGCCCACGAATATGCTGTGCAGAATCCCAATCTCTGTCCGCCGTATCTTGATATGGCAGCTTTTAACACGGATTTTGCCGATGTGCACAATCTTTTGATGCTCAACAACGCTACGTTGCAACTCCACGAGTACACCGACGACACCCGCCATGACCTCCGGCAGCGAAGCTTATCAGGCCGCGCTCATCTTCTACAATTCCGTGAAAATGGCCACCCGTCAGGACATTCCCGGCGCCAAAGCCGTATATGAGGAATTGCGGAAACGTTTCCCCGGCACGAGGCGCAAGTCCGGCAAAATGGACGCGGAAAACAGCGACTGAATTGCCTGAAAATCCGGTTTGATACTCCGAAAGCCAAATTTGACTCTCGGAGAATCGAATACCGGCTATCGGGTGCAACCGGCAACCGTCGCGTGTGGAATAGGCCCTGACGCTGGCGGGCGATAACCGTACCGAACTGGAAACAGTACTTGCGCATTATTCAAAAGAACCGGCTGACAGTTTGAAACACCGGACGGCGTGTTTTCTGATTGAGAATAACTCTCCGTTTCATTCTTGCATATATAGTTTGAAAATGCAAAAATAATACTTTCTCATAAAAAAACTATTAAAAAAACTATTAATGAATTTTTTTTCATTTTTTCTTGAAATTAAGCATCTTTTTAAGCGTTTTTTTAAGTGGTATGTTTTTTCTTTGCACGAAAAAAAAGGAACATTTTAATTATGAATGTTAAAGTTGTATTTTCAATGCTTTTTGCCGTTATTTTGTTTGACGGCTGCAACAACAAAACGGAAATTGGAATAAAACAGATTCCCAAACCCGCGTTTGAGAAAAAGATTTCTTTATTTCCGGATTCGGTTGCCGTTGACGTTGCTGTCGGCATTTACGGATGGAAACTGGCAAATGATCAAATTATAATCCTGTCGGTGCAGGACAGGGATCACTTTTTGTATGCGTTTTCTGTTCCCGACTTTAAACTGCTGTACAAATACGGGCAATACGGCCAGGGTCCCGATGAATTTATTGCCGTGAACTGGCTTAATACGACGAAAGAAAATCAACTCGGCCTGTATGATATTCCTCGCTGGAACATGTACCTGTACAATCTGGAATCCGACACTCTGTACAGGTATGAAACATTCAAATTCAGTCAATGGGAGGGGAGTTTGTGCAAGCCGTACACATTTATCCAGCAATTGAACGATTTTGTTTTTCTCCTGAAAGCCGACATGAAGGAATATACCGAAATAGAAGTTGTCGATATCAATTCCGGTACTGTTTTACAAACCTTCCGGAATCTGATAACTCGTGAGCCGAATACGATTTACACTACCTATTATTTTGGAATGGCGGCTAGTGAAAAAAATCTCGTGCTGGCATATAAATATATGAACCGCTTGGAGTTGTTTGAATATGATACGGCTATGACCCCCCGTCTGATTATAGGCTCGGATAGAGATCAACACGACCGGAAACAGTGGGAAGATTACGTTACATACTATACGCAAGTTTTATGTGACGACAAATACATTTATGGATTGTATCAGGGGGGCAGGAAAGAGAATGAAATAAGGAACAGTTATATTGAGATATATACGTTTGACGGCGCTCCTGTGCTTCAAATCGAACTGGACAGGTATATTTATTCCATTCAGCCGGATAGAAAGCGGAATTGCATTTATGGTTACAGCCCGGACAACAGTTTCGATTTTGCGTATATATATCCATTCGATTTCCCGGATGCAGGCAAATAGAAAACAGCAAGATTTTGGAGAGCATGCTAAAGCAGGTAAAATTTGCCGATTGTCAAAAGGATGTTTTTACAGGGCTAAAATCGCAGAATTTGGTGGATTTCCGTCGAACGGTTGCCAAATATAGTCTTTATCTTAAAATTAAATTCCTGTTGCACAGCCAACAGGGAATAAATAGAGATACATTGGCGGCCGCTTAAAAAAACTATTAATGAAATCTTTTTCATTTTTCCTCCTGTATTCCTCATTGCAACACCCTGAAAATTTTTCAGGATTAATAGGAATAGTTCTGTTTGTTGTTCGTCCATGTTGAGCAGTTTTGTTTTGATGTGTTTGGATTCGTGCAATTGACCGGTTATCTGATATATATTGTGCGTTACCTCACTGTCCATTTTCAGTGATAGCGAAGATTTCTCTTTTCTGAGTACGCGCTTCAGTTCTTTGGTATATACAGTGTGCTGTAAAAGCTATGCAAATAAGGTCTTCAATCCGTCGCCTCAGTCGGTGGTAAACGGGGCGTATGCGCAAATCTGTTTTGGACATTCGAAAAGCCCGTTCGATCTCAAAAAGATTCCTGTAATTCTTCAAAACCATGTCATCGGGCAATATTGTATTGGTGATATATCCTTTCA
>JAIRZR010000382.1 GCA_031267155.1 Prevotellaceae bacterium
GGGCTAAAATTGTGAGATAAAAACGTAGAGATGCTCCGTGTCTTTTGACGCCGTAGGCGTCTGATGTGGATAACCCCGTGCAAGCGAAGCGCAGCCCGGGGGTACGTATATATCTACGATACAACTCCGTATGGAGTTGAACTGCTACGCAGTTCCGATAGAGCGCTGTATATGCCCCGAACTGCGCCTGCGGCTTGTTCGGGGTTATCTATATTTGACGCCTTACGGCGTCAATCTACAATGCACAAAACTGCCCCGCACACTGTATACTTATCTCTTATCTATATAATAATGATACTTACACCCGTAGCCGGTTTACATGCAATAGCTACTGTTACCCTGGATATGGATGGCTGTATTGACTCAGACAAAAAAGAATCCGGTTAAAAAAAAACTGTTAACTTTGCACCCGATTCAAATAACTGTTTTTTTATAAGGTACATGTATAAATATTCAGACATATTGTTCGCAGCTATCAGAAAATCTTCAGTCAGTACAGCTGAATACAAGCCGGTTAGCGCTGAAACCGTAAAGGAAAACACCTTTAACTCCCTTTGCATATACCGGTACATTATTGCGTATTTACATAATATTCGATTGTCAACAGTTGAGCTTTACAGCCGTGGCTTCTGTGATAAAAGCCGTGGCTTCAGCAATAAAAGCCGTGGCTTCAGCAATAAAAGCCACGGCTTCAGCAATAAAAGCCGTGGCTTCAGCGATAAAAGCCACGGCTTTAGCGATAAAAGCCACGGCTTTAGCAATAAAAGCCACGGCTTTAGCAGTAAAAGCCACGGCTTTAGCAGTAAAAGCCACGGCTTTAGCAATAAAAGCCGTGGCTTTAGCGGTACAGGTTGTTCCGCTGACTTCTTAATGTTAAACTTGATTTTTTTAAAGAAATGAGTAATGATTACATCCCTCAGTCAGACAGGATTTTTTTATCCTGGGAGAAAAATCTTTTTGCCTGCATAACAGCAAATGCGCACCGGTGGAATCTGGATCCATCAAGCTGGAGTCATATTGATCCGCCAATGATTTCGGCATACGAGGATGCGCTGGCTAAGGTGAGACATCCAAACAGCGGCGCTGTCGATAAGCTGAGGAAAAATGGAATCCGCGACATCCTTAAAAAGGAAACGCGGCAGTTTGTGAACGAGTATCTTAGATACAATTCGCGAATCAGCAACGAAGACCGCATAAACATGGGCATGCCGGTGCGCGACCTCAAGCCGACGCCGGTACACAAACCTGACACCGTGCCCGAAGCGATGGTGAAACTGACTTTGCCGGGAGTTATCGAGCTGCATGTCGTGGATTCGAAAAGCGGGCGCAGGGCCAAACCCAAAGGCGTACACGGATACGAAATAAAATGGGCAGTGCTCGAGGAACCGGTAACGAGATTGGCACAGCTTACAGAGTCCTCGTTCTCAACACGCTCCACGTTCCGGATGACATTCAGCAGCGAACAGCGCGGCAAAAAACTGTCGTTCGCTCTCCGCTACGAAAATACAAGAGGAGAGAAAGGTCCATGGAGTAAAATAATGACTGCGTATATTCCGTAAGGAAGTTCCAGACTGATGCTCCCGAATCTATGACAGAATTACCGTAACGGATTTTGCGCCGTGCGCTCCGATTACGAGAGCCTGTTCGATATCTGCGGTTTTGGACGGTCCCGAAATAAATACTCCGAAACCGTATCCTGTGCCGGCAATATATTCGTAAGCCTCGTGCATGTTATTGACTATTCTGTTCCTGTCGAGGATGATCACTAAATTTTCGGCAATAAAATACAGCGCCTTCAGTTTTACGTTCTGCGGTATCCAGACGCAGCCGTTTTCTGCAACGCCGATTTCCCCCTTCACGATGGCAAGGTCGATACCGTTAAGATTATGAGGGTCGTCTGCCGCGTCGGGATTGCATGTGGATATGCTGATTTCGGGCATATTCGATGCAACTGTTACGGCTTCGGGATACAAAGTCCTGATGAGGGTATTTATGTTTTCCCCGTCCTTCAAAATGATGGCGTCGCCGCCGACAAAACGGCTGATTTCCACAAATTCGGACACCGGATCGGCATATTTTACAGCCTCAAGACTTATCTCCGGCATATCGCATTCCGCCTGAGCATGCCGGCGGACGCTGTCGATTATATCGTTTTTTAAACTCATTTTCTGTTCGTTTTTTTTACTTTTCCCTTTATCCACATTGATGTAAAACTTTCGCCGGCGAAACGCGGCATTTCCCGTCCATATCCCCAGGCATTCAGTTTACTGTAAACAAGAAACCGCGGCAGGAGATTGATTGCCGGAGACATTTTCAGGGCATTGCGGTACAAGGCCGGATGGCTGAAAAGGAATTTCATCCCTTTTGACATCAGTTTTTTCATCCTGTCTGCTTTGCCGATGGAATCAAGCCCCTGTCTCCATCCGTATATCTGCTCGGCGAGGTTTATCTTTGCGGGACACACATTGTTGCACGAATAGCACAGTGAACATGCCGATACATTGTCGGAGTATTTTCCGGGACATTTCAGCATCCCCAAATTGATTCCTATCGGCCCGGGAATGAAGTATGTGTATGAATATCCGCCGCTTCGCCTGTACACGGGACAGGTGTTCATGCACGCCCCGCAGCGGATGCATTTCAGCGTCTGCACATGTTCGCTGTTTCCCCGGATTTCGCTTCGCCCGTTATCCACAATCACGATATGCATTTCGCAGCCTTCGCCGGGCCTGCGGTAATGCGAAGTGTATGTGGTTGAGGGCTGTCCTGTTGCCGAGCGTGCCAGCAGACGCGTGAACACTCCCAGCGATTTCAGGTCGGGAACAAGCTTTTCCATTCCCATCGACACGATGTGAAGCCTGCACAGGGACGTCCCCATGTCGGCATTTCCCTCGTTGGTACAGACGACCACCTCGCCGGTCTGAGCAACTCCGAAATTGGCTCCTGTCATTGCGGCGTCGGCTGTAAGAAATTCGTTTCTAAGATATTTGCGCGCTATGCGGGTCAGATAAGTCGGGTCGCTGTTTCCCTTTTCGGAATCCATTTTTTCTTCGAACAGTTTTCCCACTTCCTCTCTTTTCCTGTGAATGGCGGGCATAACGATGTGGCTTGGATTTTCGCCCATCAACTGAAGAATGCGCTCGCCCAAATCGCTTTCCACCACTTCGATACCCTGTTCGATCAGATATGGATTCAGAAGACATTCTTCCGTGAGCATGGACTTGCTTTTGACAAGCTTTTTTACCCGGTGTTCTTTCAGGATGCTGTAAACAATCTCGTTATGTTCATTTGCATCCTTTGCCCAGTGGACAGTTGCGCCGTTGCGTTCGGCTTCGGACGAAAACAGTTCCAGATAATGGTCTAAACGCGAGATGGTATGCATCTTTATTTTGCCTGCAAGTTCGCGCAGTTCTTCCCATTCGGCAATCCGCATCGCCATATTGTCCCTTTTCTGACGAACCATCCAGAGGGTTTCGTTATGCCACTGTTCCTGTTCCCTGTTCAGTATAAACTGTCTGGCTGCTGCTGCATGTTTTGTGCTCATAATCCTGATGCTAAAATTTGAATAGCGTGTATAAATTTGACCGGCAGTTTATTCCGTGCAACGATGCCCTGCATGTGCATCAGGCACGAACTGTCGGCTCCGGAGATGTATTCCGCCCCCGCAGCGATATGGTTTTTGACTTTATCTTCTCCCATACAGACAGATACCACGGGTTCCTCGATGGCGAACATGCCTCCGAATCCGCAGCATTCGTCAACCTTTGCCGGTTCGGTGATTTCTATGCCTTCTATCAGCGACAGCAGATTTTTTATTTTGGAATATCGCGGGATATTCAGCTCGCTTGCCGAAGACAGATGCAGTTCCCTGACGCCGTGACAGCTGTTGTGCACGCTCACCTTATGCGGGAACTTCCCCGGCAGTTTTTCCGGCTTGACGATGTCATGAATAAATTCACACGCATCATATATTTTCCCGCCTGTCCGGCATAAATGTTCGCCTTTAAGGATGGCGGGAAAATTATATTTCACAAACGCGGTACAGCTTGCCGAAGGAGCAACGATATAATCGTATTGAGCAAACAGTTTTTCGAAGTTTTCCGCCAGGCTGAGCGCCTTGTTTTCGAATCCTGCATTTGCCATCGGCTGCCCGCAGCAAGTCTGATCAACTGGATAATCTACGTCTAAACCAAAATAATCCAGCAATTTATATGTGGCAATTCCTACATCGGGATATATCGCATTCACATAACAGGGAATAAATAGACCAATTTTCATTATTAATAATTTGATGCAAATGTAATACATATTTATTACATAAGCCGAATTTCGCAATGATAATATGATCCATACAAAACGTTATGGAGCCGGAAATCCTGCAAATCCCGATCTGCTTTTTCTTTTATTTCAAAATAATCATTTAACTTTGCGACCGTATTTTAATTAATATAAGTTTGAAGATTATGGCATAAACGGGCGTATTTGATACGCATTTTAAGACATATTGAAAAAAGCGTTAGCTGCTATTCTTGTACTCGAAACTTAGGAAATTTCAAGACCATAAACAAGAGTAAAGTATCAACGTTCACGCCGTGTGGCGTGGGCCTACTTGTTTGTTATGGCGGGTATCCTAAGACCTCGAGGAAGAACATAGTTAAAGTCCCACGCTTTTTCTTTTAATAAAAATTTAAAATTAATTTTAATCTGCCGACCTGGGACGGAAAGCAACAAACAGCTTGGATTAGTTATGAAAAAGTTTAAAGACAAGCCCGACGCCCCCGATAATACTGTTCCGGATCCTCCCGGAACATTGACCGTTCATATCCCGGAAGACCTGGAAGGTATAGGGATATGTATCGACAGGGATGGTTATGATTCCAGGATTGAATGGTGTGAACCTGATAATTTTTATTTGTGCGGAGGATGGTATTATGATAAAAAGAATGGTCATGAAAGCTATTATGGCCGCATTTCAATTTATAATATTTCTATTTGCAATCTTGGAGCCATGTCCGGATTGGGAAATATTACCAAAATACCTGCATCCGGTTTTATTGTTCCAAAAAGAGAAGGCAAGTCTGTCGCATGTGAAGCCGGTCACGGATATATTGTAAAATTCGAGAAGGAAGATGGAAGCAATCCCGAATATCTCCGCCTGTATGTAATAGAACCTGTTGTAAGCGCTGCCGGTGACATTACGGGCGCAAAAGTGAAATACCAGTATCCTTTTGTACCCCTCCAATGAAACGATTGGCTGAGGTAGAGTAGTAAGTGACGACGAATGGCGAAAAATACCTGCAGCCAAAAAAGGTATGAGGTATTTTTATGATGTTTGCGATAAACTGCATTCGCAGTTTTTTCATCCATTTCAAAATAATTATTTAATTTTGCGACCGTATTTTTAACAATATAAATTTGATGATTATGATATAAACGGGCGTATTTGATACGCATTTTAAGACATATTGAAAAGCGTTAGCTGTTATTCTTGTTTCTGAAACTTAGGAAATTTCAAGATATGATAAGGGTAAAGTGTCAGCGTTCACGCCGTGTGGCGTGGGCTTACTTGTTCATCATAGCGGGTATCCTAAGACCTCAGAAACGAACATGGTTAAAGTCCCACGCTTTTTCATTTTAATAATTTAAAATTAGTTTTAATCTGCCGAC